>JAPLCR010000090.1:2302-4019 GCA_026392135.1 Armatimonadota bacterium | reverse complement strand
CGCTCCAGTGAGGGTGGTTTGCAGCCGAGATGAGCCTGTATGCGTATTTCAAGACGGCGCGGCTATTTGCGTCGATGAATGCGTTCCACTCTTCAAGAGAGATATCTTTGTTACCGGGCATAAACTGTTCGCGATATTTTTCCTTGCCCTTACCCAAGCTCTTTTTGCGAAAAAAATCAAACATCACAAGGTCGCAACCTGCGCTAAACATAAGCCTTCTGCTAAGAGCGGGCGGCGCGTAATGGTTTTCCACACTGGACTGCACCGCCTCAATAGTTTTAACGCCTGAGCCAGACAGATAGAGCATTCTTCGAAATCCGAAGAGAGTCATGTTATCTATCGAATTGGCGACAGTGTAGCCCATCGTTCCATCAAACGCCGCGTGCCTCGCTATCTTGAAGTTGAGCGCCAGATGGCGCGTCGCCTCCAAAGCCTTTCCGTCATGAGTCATTAGCTGGCTCTCCGCCGCGATTAAGCGGGCGGCGAAGCGCATCGCGGTAGTCTCTGGTTCGGGCACGTAATACGGCATTGCCCAATCCCGCGCAAAAACACACTGCGGACGCGCTACCGCCTGATGGACAAGCGATACCACATCGAAACGGCTCTTCAAGGCGCGGCGTAACCGCTCGAACTGTTCAGACGAGAGAACGCCGCGATAAGCGCTATATTCGATAATCTTATGGTCTTTACTGAGCGGTTTCGCTTCAAGAATACGTGCGAGTTCGGTATACAGCGGCGCGGCGTTCTGGTTAGGCGGCGGCAACGGCGCTTGCAACTCTTGCGGCGTAGTCGGGATACCCGCCCGCTTTGCGGCGGCGAGGTCTTGAGCGAACGACTTCGCTCTATCTTCCGCTAAGATGGGCGAAGGAGAGCCTATCAGCAAAGCAGAACAGAGTAGACCCGCACCCATTACAGAGCGTTTACCGCTTCTCATGGCGATTTCTCCCTTATCCTGCCACTATTTTCGAGACCTCCGCGAAGTCCGATTTCAGGTGCGCGTAGAGCGACTGGTACACTTTGTGGTAGCGGTCGTAGGTTGCGTGAGCGGCGGGGTTCGGCTCTGTAGAGGCGTTGACGCGAATCGTCGCCCGACACGCCTCTTCAATAGAGTTATATACCCCGGTTCCGACTCCCGCAAGCAGGGCGACTCCAAGCGCGGGACCCTCGTCTACGTTGATAGTGACGTGCGTGTAGCCCGAAACGTCCGCCTGTATCTGCCGCCAAAACGGGCTACGCGCCCCGCCGCCGGAGGCGCGAACCTGCGTTATCGGGACGTTCATCCTTGCCATTATCTCAAACGAGTCGCGCAGACCGTAGGAGACTCCCTCTAGCACGGCGCGAGCGACGTGGCTTCTATCGGTGCGGCGCGTAATGCCGAAGAGAACGCCCCGCGCATTCGCGTCGGCGTAGGGGGCGCGTTCGCCCGTGAGGTAGGGCAGAAGTATCAGTCCCTCGCAACCGACGGGAGCCTGCTCCGCCTCCGCGCAGATAAGTTCGTAGGGGTCGCGCCCTGTGGCTTGCGCCACCACCTTTTCGGGTTGGCAGTAGGCATCGCGATACCACTGAAGCGTACCCCCCGCCGAGAGCATAACTCCCATCAGGTGCCACTTACCGGGAACGGCATGGCAGAACGTGTGGAGGCGCAACTGCGGGTCTACCACAGGTTCATCGCTAAAGGCGAAGACCACGCCGGAAGTGCCTACGGTAGACGAGACAA
>JAPLCR010000090.1:0-2223 GCA_026392135.1 Armatimonadota bacterium | reverse complement strand
ACCGCCAGCCCTGTGAGGCGAGAGGCGGCTTCGGTAATGCGCCCGCTTATCTCCTGCGACTCGTAGGACTTGGGCATCCAACTCTTGGGTACGCCAATCGCGTCTAGTATCTCGTAAGCCCAATCGCGGTTACGGACATGGAAGAGGGCGGTTCCGGAAGCGTCGGAGACCTCCGTCGCGAACTCGCCCGTCAGTTCGTAGCGGATGTAGTCTTTTGGCAGAAGTACCTTGCGTACTTTGGCGTAGATCTCTGGCTCGTGGTTGCGTAGCCAGACGATTTTGGGCGCTGTAAATCCTGTTAGCACGGGGTTGGAGAGTTGCTCAACGATTTTGTCGCGCCCGACGGTTTCGGTTATCCAGTCGCATTCGGCTTGAGTGCGCTGGTCGTTCCAGAGCAGGGCGCGACGCAACACCTGACCGTTTTCGTCGAGGAATACAGAGCCGTGCATCTGCCCGGATAGCCCTACGCCTTTGACCTCTCTGGGGTCTACGCCGCTATCCGTTAGAACCTTGCGTACCGTTGCAAAGGTCGCGTCTCGCCAGTCGGATGGCTCCTGCTCGCTCCAGAGGGGCTTAGGGCTGTAGAGCGGGTACTCCGCCATGGCGCGGGCTAATACGCGCCCAGTCTCGTCTATGAGAATCGTCTTTGTGCCGCTCGTACCGATGTCAATCCCAACAAGATAGGACATGAGTCTCCCGCTCCTAAAGAATGTATTTGCTTAAATCTTCGTCTTTCACAATGCTATCGAGGCGCTTGCGGACGTACTCCGCATCCACCTTGATATAGGTCTCCTCCACATCGGGGGCTTGGAACGAGACCTCTTCTAATAGCCGCTCCATGACGGTATGAAGGCGGCGTGCCCCTATGTTTTCGCTAGAGCGGTTGACCTCGGCTGAGACCCGCGCCAACTCGGTGATGGAGTCTTCAGTAAACTCTACGGTTATGCCTTCCGTCAACAAGAGCGCGGCGTATTGGCGAGTGAGCGCGTTGCGCGGCTCGGTGAGTATCCGCTTGAGGTCGTCTTCGGTCAGGTTTTCCAGTTCTACGCGGATAGGAAGTCGCCCTTGTAGTTCGGGGATGAGGTCGGAGGGCTTGGAGACGTGAAACGCGCCTGCCGCAATGAAGAGAATGTGGTCGGTTCGCACAGAGCCGTGCTTTGTATTGACGGTAGAGCCTTCAATAATGGGGAGAATGTCGCGCTGAACTCCTTCGCGAGAGACATCAGGTCCTCCGCCGGAGCGTCCCGCCTTAGCGATTTTATCTATCTCGTCAATGAAGATAATGCCCATCTGTTCGGTGCGCGTAATGGCTTCCTTTGTGACGCTATCTCTGTCTATGAGGTGCTGAGCCTCTTCGTCGGCAAGCATCTGCTTTGCCTCTGCAATAGTGACCTTTTTGTGTTTCGATTTTTTAGGCATAACACTGCCCAGCATAGACTGTAAGTCGTTTCCAAACTCCTCCATTCCCTGCCCCATAGGGAATATCTGCACAGACGAGGGAGAGGACTCCTCTAGGGTGACCTCTATCTGCTGGGAATCGAGGTGTCCGTCCTGAATCTGTTTGCGTAGTTTGGTGCGGACACGCTCAATGCGTGCCTCATCAACCTGTTCGTCTTGTGTGTTATCCTCTGGTGGGGAGCCTATCTCTGGCAAAATGATATTCGGACGTGAGGCGGAGGGGTTGGCATCTCGCTTGAAAATCTGCTCAAAGTACTGCCGTAAGGCTTGGGCACGCTCTTCACTGTCCTCACCGGACTGTTTTTTTCGCTTCGCTGTTTTGAGGGGTTGGAGAATGTCTACAATGCGATCTACTGCCCTCTCCTCTGCTTTAGCGCGAACTTCGGACAGCTTCTCTTGCTCCACCATCCGAATGGCAATTTGTAGTAGGTCACGCACCATCGAATCAACATCTCGCCCCACATAACCTACTTCGGTAAACTTTGTGGCTTCAACCTTAATGAAAGGGGCATGGGCAAGGAGTGCAAGCCGGCGTGCTATCTCTGTCTTTCCCACTCCGGTAGGTCCTATCATCAGAATGTTCTTGGGTATTACTTCGTCACGAAGGTCTTCTGGTAGACGGCGGCGGCGATAGCGGTTTCGTAGTGCGACGGCAACAGCGCGTTTCGCATTTTTCTGTATTATATCCAACCCTAGCATTCATTTTATCCCATATCTTTAATTCTTTATCAGATGCCTCAGATCTAAACTTTTTATAAAGTTTTT
>JAPLCR010000158.1 GCA_026392135.1 Armatimonadota bacterium | reverse complement strand
TTGCAGAAGGCATTACGCACGACGCTGAGATGCCCGACGAAGAACAAAAAGTATGAAAATTCTTGACAAACTTGTGCTTAAAGACATGGTTGGTCCCTTCATTAACGGTATGTTCATGTTTATGACCTTGCTATTTGCGGCGGCGTACCTTTTTCCTGCGACCGACCTTCTTGTACATGGTGTGGCGCTTGCTACGGTTGTTAAGCTTGTTGTTTTGAGCCTGCCAAGTGTCGTAACGCAGACGTTTCCTATGGCAATGTTGCTGGGGTCTCTGCTCGCGTTTGGGCGCATATCTACGGATAAAGAGTTGGTGGCGCTCTTTGCGGCAGGCATTCCTTTCCCCCGTATTGTGCGTTTTGTCTGGATTATTGGTATCTTGGTGAGTGTGATAGCGTTCTTCTGGAACGACCTAGTGGTTCCTCCTGCAACAACGAAATACTGGGACATTCGTATGGAGGCACTAAAGAACATTCTCCCCTCTGACCACTATGTGCTACACACGATTGAACGCGCCGATGGAAAAGGTATTGAGGAGCTAATTTCTGTGGACGGTGGCTTTAACACCAAGGAGCAGACGCTCAAGCGCGTGACGATAACCCGATTTTCGGATGCGCCCACAAGAAAAGGGCAGATAGATGTTATTGTCTACTGTAATCGTGCTACGCCTTACGACAACAAGGGGATGAAGTGGAAGTACTATGACGGCTACTTTATTGTGTTTACGCCGAACGCAGAGACAGGCGAGTACGTAGATATGATAAAGACAGAGTTTAAAGAGTGTGAAACTCTTCCAAACAAAGCCTCAATTCCGCTCACATTTGAGGAGGCTCTCTACGTCGGTAATAAGGACCCAAACCGTTTGAGCTTTAAACAGCTGCGTAGCGAAATTGTAAAGGGGCAGGCGCGTGGTACGGATACGCGTGGGATGGAAGTTGATCTGTATGGCAAGCTATCGTTGCCATTGGCGAGTCTCATTTTTGGAATTGTGGGGGCTGCACTCGGTCAAAGCACTGCACGAGGTGGCGGCAAAGCGATGGGCTTTGGAATGGCGATATTTATCGCGTTTCTATACTGGGTGGGCTATCACTCCATGTTTGTTGTAGGTAAAAACGGGGGCTTGCCCCCATTAATGGCGAGTTTTATGGCAGATATTGTAGCCGTCATAGCCGCCTTTATCCTGATAATACGCGCCTCTCGATAGTGTATAAACACTGAAGAGGCTGAGTACGAGGTGAGAACCATGTTCTGGACAGTACTGGTCTTTATAGGTATGGTCGTTCTCGGCGGTTTTATCTCCTATTTTGGAGACCTCTTGGGGCGGCGTATCGGTAAAAAAAAGGTGCGGGTTTTGGGGATGCGCCCAAAGCATACCGCTATTCTTATTACAAGCCTGACGGGGTCATTCCTTGTTGTATTGAGTACCCTCGTCCTGCTACTGGTCGCTCCTACTGTGAGGAAGGTGGTACTACGTGGTGAGGCAACTATCCGCGAGTATGATCGCCAGAAGGTCGCTTTTGCCCAACAGCTTGAGACGTTAAAACAGGGAGTTGTTAAGGCGCAGAGTCTCACCGCAGAGGCGAACCAGAAGCTTCAAGCAGCGCGAAATGAGATGAACACAAAGCAGGCTGACATTCTTGTTTTGAAACAACGACAAACCCAACTCATTTCCGATGTTCAAATACAGCTAGCACGTAGTAAAGAGTTGGGAAGTCGCAATCAAAAGTTAGTTGCCCTGAACACAGAGCAGGAGAAGCAGAGTCTTCGGTTTGAGCATCAAAATGCTGGCTTAGGGAAGCAGACCATTGAACTAACGCGCCAGAACGATACTCTTCAAAAACAGA
>JAPLCR010000498.1:2262-8932 GCA_026392135.1 Armatimonadota bacterium | reverse complement strand
CGACATAGCACCAGCCTCATCTTCCGTAAGTGAGGTTTTGGCTTTGTTGGCATTGATAACTTTGAGAGTGGCGGCAGCCTGCTTCTTGTCCATCTCATAGCCAGCCATTCGGCTCATGTCGCTGATTTGGGAAATCTGGTCACCCAGAACCATCAACTTTTTATGGTCTTCGCTAAATTTCTGCCACGCCTTAATTTTCTTAGCAATTTCGGGAGGCATCTGGAAACCGCCCTGTGCCTTAGCAGACGGAGCGAGTGTCACAACACTCAACAGCGCAAGGGAGGCAACGCACAAGCGTAAAGTCTTTCTGAAATTCATGGAATTCACTCCTTGTAATTAGATGTGTGTAGAGTTGCTTACACGTTCAACGAAAAGAAGACGTTTGAAACCCGTTTTGGGTTTCAGTTTTAAGGTATCTGCGCTACTTAAAACAGGGTTGTAAGTACTATGTTCTACCATACAGAAAGCAGTCCCTTGTTATAATCACCCCCTCGCCCAGAGTTGAGCGAGGGTATAGTGGAGAGGGCTTAGGCTCTCTAGGCTTCAAGCTTACTCGTAACGCAGTGCTTGAATTGGGTCTAGTTTGGAGGCTTTGAAAGCCGGATAGAACCCAAAGAAGATGCCGACAAGAGCCGAGAAGCCAAACGCTACCATAATGGGCGCAATGGTCAGTGTTGTCTCCCATGCGGGTTTCAATATAGGCAAGCCTTTGAGTGTAAACAGAACGCCCGTCAATACTCCAAGAAGCCCACCCGTTAGTGAGAGGAACATCGCCTCCAGTAGAAACTGGAGAAGAATGTGCCAACGTTTCGCGCCGATGGCTTTACGGATACCGATTTCGCGGGTACGTTCGGTGACGGAGACTAGCATGATGTTCATAATGCCAATACCGCCCACAATAAGTGCCACCGCCGCAAGCCAGCTAATCAACTGCTCAAAGTCAGCCGCCTGTTCGGTGCTGTTCTGCATAGCCACTTGGTTGTTGAAGATGATAAAGTCGTTCGCTTTGTTGGTTCCTATCTTGTGGCGCTTCTTCAATATCTCCGTAACCTCTTCTTGCGCTTTCTGCATCAGAGATTCGGAACGCCCCTCAATACTGAGTGTAGAGAGGATGCTGTCAGAGCCAAAAAGACGGTGGAGAGCAGAGGTGACAGGTACATAGATGCGGTCATCCTCATTCTGAAAACCACCGCTACCACGCTCCTTAAAGACACCGACTATCTTGAAGTTTTGCCCCTTGATATAGACCTTTTGCCCCACAACATTGCCTCTATCAAAGAGGTCTTTGTAGGCTTGCCATCCCATAACGCAGACAAAACGCTTGGAGCGCACGTCTGAATCCGTGAAAAAGGCTCCCTGCACCAGCTCAAAGTTACGGATTTTGGGGAAATCTGAGCCACAGCCGTATATCTGGGTATTGGTGTTTTTGTTGCCCGATTTGGCTTGCAAAAACCCGCTACGTTCAGGCGATATGCGGCGAACGGAGGCAGAGCCACGCGTTATCGCTCTGGCATCCGCCAGTTTGAGTGTGGAAACGGCTCCAAAGCTGATACCAGACTTGTTCTGACGACCCGGTATTACCGTAAGGGTTTTGGTTCCAAACTTCGCGAAGCGCTTGAGAGAAGCATCCCGTGACCCCTGCCCAAGTGCCACTGCGACAATAACCGCAGCGACACCAAAGATAACTCCCAACATCGTCAAGAACGAGCGCAGTTTGTTGGCGACCAGTCCGCGTAGAGCGGCTACGAATCCAACCCACATAGTTCTTCTCCCTATCTGCTGTAGGGGCAGACACAAAAGTCTACCCTATCGGCGGAGTAAGGGAAGAGGAGTACTCTTCCCTTATGAATGTTAGGTGCTACTTACGACCAGGTCCCTTACCGCCGCCGAAGGGGCTTCCGCCCGAGGCTACGGTTGGCTCAATTACCTGTAAGATAACTGTTTCACCCTCTTTAATCCCTGACTTAATCTCAGTACTGTCGTTGCCCTCAAGCTCGACCTCCACTTTACGCTTTTCGAGTTTGATCTCTACCTTGAGGTTAGGGTCAGGCTGCTCACCTTTGTCAGCAGGAGCAGGCTTGCCTCCCGATGCGATCTCAACATAGCGTGAGCCGTCAGAATCCGATTTCAGTGCTTCGTTAGGAACCGAGACGACACCCTCTTTCTGGTTAATAATAAACTCGCAGGTGGCGTTCATACCCGGTTTCAGTAGCTGGAACGTCGTGGCAGAGTTGTCTACCTCAACGCGAACGTGTGAGGTCGTCACGTTCTGCTCAATTACCATCTGAGGGTCAATACGAATAACTTTACCCTCGAAAGTAGTCGTTGCGTAGGCATCAAAAACAATGTCTACCTTCTGATCAAGCTCCACGTTGGCAATATCGGTTTCGTCTACCTGTACATCTACATACATTCGGGTTGTGTCACCAAAACTGATGATATTGCTTCCTGTCGAACTAAACGCCGATATACCCGAAGAGATAAGTGTGCCCGCGTCAATATACTTCTTGAGGAAGATACCGTCGCTCGGCGCAATCACGGTCGTCTCTTTTAACTGAATCTGGGCGTTGACGAGAGAGGCTCTCGAACGTGCGCCTTGCGCTTGCGCTTGTAGAATTTGCGAACCGCGAATCTGGTTATTGAAGCGATTTGCCTCCGCCTGTCGGACAGCTACTTTCCCCTGCTCTATATCGGCAAGCGAACGCTGATAGTCCGCCTCTGATGCGTTAGCGGCTTGCTCCTTGAGGATAATGTCCGCTTGGTTGGCTTTCGCCGCACTGTACTGCGCCCTCACTTGGTTAACGCGAGCTATCTGAGCCTTAACATCAGCATCCAGTTCAGGGTCTATCGTGTCTAAACGCTGTTTTGCGGCATCGTAGGTCGCTTTTGCCACCTCATAAGTCGCTTCCGCTTGGTCTACAACGGATGCGGCAATGAAGCCCTTCTCCAGCAGGTTGCGTTGGCGAGTGAGTTGTAACGTCGCGTTTTTAAGGTTTGCTTGCGCCTGAGAGAGGCTAGAGACTACGCTCTGTCTCTGCTGTAGATTTGTCGCTTGCCGTAGTTGGCGTAGGCGCTCTACCTCTGCATCCAGCGTCCCTTTGGCACTGTCTAGGTTGGCTTTAGAAAGCTCTTTTTGTACCTCAGCCTGCTTCCGTGCCGATTCGCTACGGGCTTTTGTCGCTAAGGCTCCAGCGCGTATTGCTTGCAGACTCGCCTTTGCATTGGCGATGGAGATACTCGTCTGCTCTTCTTGTAAGGTGAGCGTACGCTTGGTCTCGTCTACACGCGCTCTGTTTGAATCTATGTCGGCTTTTACGGTGTCGACGGTCAGTTCGGTGTCGGAGGGGTCAATATAGACGATGGGCTGCCCCTTCTTGAGCATAGTGCCTTCGTCAATAGGAACCTCTTTACCTTGGGCTTTCGACTTGTCCGCGTCAGGGGCATAGCGTAATACGCGCCCACCCGCTCGGCTTCGGAGGTCAACCGTCGTCCAAGGTTTCAGAACACCCGTTGCAGAGACGGTCTTACGTACTTTGCCCTTCTCTACCTGCCCCAGTCGGTACTGGTTCATGTCTTTCTTTGCGCCATCAGACGTATTGCGGGAGTACATAAACCACCCGCCAACGAGAGTGACAAGGACGACGATAATTGGTATGGCACGCTTCATTATTATGGGTTCCCCCTTCTGGTGTCAGAGAGCGTTTGCGGTGAATTGAGTTCACTTCCTGAAGGCTTTTGCGCTCCTGCGGACTGTGTCCCTTTGGCGAGTAGCATCATAGAGCGAATTAGCCTTGCACCGGGCACGTTCGGCTTGTATTCTGGGTCGTTCATCCCTATGTTGCGTTGTAGGCTTGCATCAGCAATATAGTAATCGAAGAGAGCCTGTACATAAGAGGACTGCGCGTTGGTGAGCTGTACTTGCGCGGTTATCAGTTCAAGAATATTGACCAAGCCCTGCTTCTGCTTCTCTTGTGCGACTTGAAAGTTGAGTTCTGCGGCTTTTTGGGCAGTGTTCGCGGCATCTACACGTCTTCGAGCCAGCTCACGCACGAGCCAAGACTGCTCAACGTTGAGGCGAACTCCCTGTTCGAGTTGATCGAGACTACGTCGTGCCTGCTCTAAATTGGCTTTGCTAACGTCTACTGCCGCTTTTGTGCTACCGCCATCGAAGAGGGGGTAACTAAACGCAACGGTGAAGGTACGATTCTGCCCTGTGTTTGGGTCGAGTTGATAGCCTTCGGTCACATTTGCGTTTACAGTAAGCCCACTGCTGATTTTAGCCGACTTGAGTTGATAGTCTTGCGCTCTTATCACCTCTTGTTGCTCTTTAATATCGTATCGAGCGGTGTAGGCTACTTTGATGTAGTCTTCAATGCCTTTGCTGTCTCCCTGAAGGCTAGGCGGGCTGGGCTGTTCTTCTGGGATGTTCAGCGATTCTGAGGTCACTAGCCCTATCGCGTTCTTGAGAGTGGCTTGCGCGATATTGTAGTCGTTTTGAGCAGAGAGGTAGTTGACCTGCGCGTTACCGTAGTCTGCTTCCGCTTGCAGAGTATCCGATTTCGCGGCGGTTCCCTGTTTTGCGTTTTCGGAAATCAACTCAAGGTTCGTTTTGGCGCGAGTAACACTATCTGCCTGTACCTTTACCAGTGCGCGGGCGCGTTCAAGGTTATAGTAAGACTGGGTTACAGCAAATACCACTGCCTGGCGCTGGTTTGCCACGCCGTACTCTGCGGAGTAGAGACTGTGGCGGCTAGAGCCGACCGTCGCCTCCCGCTGTCCAGTATCCCAAATGTTGATAGTGGCGTTAATCCCCGAAGAGAAGGTCTCCGAGTTAGCACCCGACTTAATCAGAGTGCCCCCAAAGTTAATAACACCGCCAGGTTGAAGATTGGAGTTATACTGTATGCTCGGCTTGATTTGTGGATAGTAGCTGGAAAGCGACTGCGTAAGGCGCGCACGCGAGCCATCCGCCTGACTTTTTGCGAGAGCAATCGAGTTTTGGAGTGCTAGCCCGATTTTAACAGCGCGGTCAAGCGTGAGAGGCTTAGACAAATCGGTGTCAACAACTCCCCCTGTCAAGGGGTTTTTAGGTAGCCCATAGAGTTTTTGGGCAGGAGTCTTTTGGGAAGTTTTCACGGGAGACGTTTTCTGTTCCGTGTCTTCTGCATGAGCCGCACCACTCAAAAGAATGGAGGGAATTATCCACAGGGCGTGATGTCCGAGGGGACGAACCATTGTTGCGTGTTTCCTTTCAGGCGAGAGCTTGCGTGGGGAGTTTTCCCCAACTTCAACTCTGTTGACGGACAACAAAAAGTTTGGTTGCATTTTTGTTAGAAAAAGTGCTTGCTTGCTGTACTTCTGTGCCGAGATACTCTTCACGGTCAAGAAAATACGGCAAGGGCTAATTCGTTTTTCCGCGTACCGAGCGCGACATAATATCCATCATCGGCTTGGGTTGCGAGCTTTGAAGAGGCTCCTCTTGCGAGTCGCTATGCTGTTTGCGTGAAGAGAGTAGGGACGGAAGCGGTCTGCCCATCTCAGCACGAGCGGTCTCTGCAAGACTCGCCAGTTTTTTGAGATGAGTTATCATCTCCTCCTGTTCACACACACTCATACGCTCCCAAACGGCTTGAACCAACTCTTTTCGAGAGGCTTCTGAGGTTACAAGTAACACTCTCCCACTTTCGCTTATCTTCAGGCGTACAACGCGCCTATCGTGTGTATCAGGGTGACGCTCAATAAAACCGCGGTGTACTAGGCGGTCGGCAAGCTGAGTTACCGTAGATTGGGAGACAAATAGCCGTTCGCTAAAGTCCTTCATCGTTCCATTCGGAGCGGCGTGAAGCAGGGCATCCATGTCTGGGTTCGGTTTTTCATCAAACCAGAGCGCGTGCATAGCCAAAAAAAATGTGCTACCTAAGAGAGACTCTCCCGCAAAGGGACAGGTCTCTTCTAATTGTTGTTTTTCGGGTTCCGAAGAACTATTCATAAATTTGGGTCCAAGTTGCCTGAGTGATGGGTAGATGCTTAGAACTTCCCAAAGTTTCGCTTATGATGATAGTTTACACATTCAAAGTACTTTTGTCAAGTGGTGCTACAGAATTTCTGCTCACTATAAATCATAGGCAAGTAGCGTGCGCTCTGCCTAAACCCTTGCCAAAACACGAAAGGGAGATTTAGAGGAGATGGGGCGCATACGAGGGCATAAGATGTCATAATAATTGTGTACTTTCTGGGAACCTATCTGCGTCTAAAAGACATATAGGAAGCAGAAGTAGGTAAAGTTGAGAAAGGAGAGAGAATGAAATCTATTGCGAGGCTTGTCCTTGTAGGCTTGTTGGCGGCACTGGCACTTCCCACGCTCGCCCTACCCAAGTACGTCAAATGGACGGCAAAAATAGCACAGACCGATGCACGCGCAGGTGAGGGCACTCAGATTATCCTCACCGCGAGTATCGTTAAGCCTTGGCACATCTATTCCCTCACACAGCCCGAAGGAGGACCTGTTCGCACTACCGCCAAAATCCTATCGGGAGCGGTGAAGGCTGTCGGTAACCCTGTACAACCCGCACCTCACAAAGAGCAGGATCCTGCTTTTAATATGGTCTCTGAATCGTTTGATGGAACCGTTGCTTTCGGTATTCCTGTCACCATCGACAAGAACGCGAAG
>JAPLCR010000498.1:0-2226 GCA_026392135.1 Armatimonadota bacterium | reverse complement strand
AACGCGAAGGGCAAGCAGACTATTAAGTTGCAGGTACGCTTCATGACCTGTAATGCCTCGTCGTGCATTCCTCCCTCAAAGGAGGAGGTGGAAATCACCTTCAATGTAGCGGCAGGAAAAGCACGCCCGAACCGAATTAAGCCTGTCACTACCCTACCAAAGGCGTAGGCGTGTGCCTATGACGCAGAACGAGTGGTCTGTTAAGGTGAACATTACAGTTTCGTAAACACTTAATAGACCGCTCGACAACCATGTCCTATAGTGCGCGTGCCCTCTAACGACCTATTTTAGTATACGCCCCCCTCTTCGTAAAAGGGGGTATTTCTGTGCGAACGGCACCGTGGTTCTGCTCGCTGACCGCTTTTTGAGTGGCGCGGAACCCTTGTCGTACAGGCACTCTCTCACTCGGATAAAGAGAAGTGAGAGAGACGGGCTGGGTGAAATTGATATGTGTTTCTGTGTGGTGCAGTTTCGGAAGCCCCTGTTTCATAAGAGAGGATTCAGCATGAAATCGATAGCACGCCTTGCCCTTATAGGCTTATTGGCGGCACTAGCACTCCCTGCGCTTGCTCTGCCCAAGTACGTCAAGTGGACGGCAAAACTAGCGCAAACCGACCCACGCGCAGGCGAGGGTGCTCAGATTGTCCTCACCGCAAACATCGCCAAGACATGGCACATCTATTCGCTGACACAACCCGATGGGGGACCCACACGTACGACCCTCAAAATTCTTTCAGGCGCGGTCAAGGCTGTTGGGAATCCGGTACAGCCCACGCCCCATAAAGAGAAAGACTCCATTCTCAAGATAGATTTGGAGTCGTTTGATGGAACCGTTGCGTTTGGTATTCCTGTCACCATTGATAAGGGCGCAAAGGGCAAGCAGGTGGTAAAACTACAGGTGCGCTTCATGGCTTGCGCCTCCGCCTGTATCCCCGCGGCAAAAGAAGAGGTGGAGATCATCTTCAATGTCGCGGAGGGAAAAGCACGCCCCAACCGCCTAAAGCCTGTGACTACCCTGCCGAAAGCGCAGGCACGTGGCTACAACTCCGAACTAGGCGGCTATATCGTACTCGTAGGAAGCCCGCAGGATAACCCCACTCCACTCACCTCTACGGAGACACCTACCAGTCCAAATAACCAAACTCAAGACGAAATCGCGCAGGCAAAATCAAAAGGGCTTCTCTCTTTTTTGGGTATCTCCATCACGGCAGGACTACTGGCTCTACTAACCCCCTGCGTCTTCCCCATGATTCCCATTACGGTTAGCTACTTCACGAAACGTAAAGCAGGGCAGCGTGGCGGGGGCGTAAAGGGGGCACTCGCTTACTGCTTTGGTATTGTCAGCACATTTACGTTTCTGGGGGTCGCAGTCTCTGTGATTTTTGGAGCGCAAAAGCTCTCCCAACTCGGCACTAACCCCTACGTCAACCTTGGCTTTGCTATTCTGTTTATCGTGCTGGCACTCAACTTAATGGGCTTCTACGAAATTGCCCTTCCCTCCGGGCTAGCAAATAAAGCGCAGTCTGCCTCGTCGCAGAAGGGGGGCTATCTACAGCCCTACCTCATGGGTTTTACGTTTACGCTAACCTCATTCACCTGCACCGCTCCCTATGTAGGAACCCTACTCGCTTCGGGCGCAAAAGGTGGCTACCTCTATCCCATGGTTGGGATGCTTGCGTTCAGTACGGCGTTTGCTGCTCCCTTCTTTTTGTTAGCGGTCTTCCCGCAGAAGCTCGCCGCGCTTCCCAAGTCCGGCTCGTGGCTCGTGACCGTAAAGGCGTACATGGGCTTTATGGAGTTAGCCGCCGCCATGAAGTTCCTCTCCAACGCCGACATGGTGTGGAGCGGACACTGGCTAAGCCGTCCTGTTTTCATTGCGGTATGGGCACTCGTCACAACGATTGCGGGGCTTCACCTACTAGGCTTGCTTCGCCTACCGCACGATAGTGAAGGGGACAAAATTGGAGTGATCCGACGATTAACTGGTGTCGGGACACTCGGCGTGGCACTCTACCTGTTTGCCGCAATGCTGGGGGCTGACTTGCACTGGTTTGAGGCGTTTCCGCCCCCGCCTGAGTATGCGGGGCGATGGGAGAAGGCGAAGCCGCCGACCTCACAACAAGAGGTCTGGTTTGAGAGTTATGAAGAGGCAGTAAAGCTAGCAAAAGCACAGAACAAGCCCCTCTTTATAGACTTCACGGGCGTGACCTGCGTGAACTGCCGCCT
>JAPLCR010000640.1 GCA_026392135.1 Armatimonadota bacterium | reverse complement strand
TTCCTGAACGAGTTAGGACCCGTACTAGGAGGCATTGCTTACGCCGCACGTTCGGGAGCCTCTATCTCTGCAGAGATTGGCGCAATGGTCGTCACAGAGCAGGTAGATGCGCTCCGCGCAATGGCGATATCGCCTGTTCGTTACCTCGTCGCTCCCAAGGTGCTGGCGGCGGTCATTATGCTTCCTCTGCTTACCATTCTTGCTGATGTAGTGGGGGTGGGCGCGGGACTGGTTTCATCAGGCATGAATGGAGTACCCGCCGCGTCGTTTATGGCGAGCGTCTATAAGTACGCTAGCTCCACAGACCTTATCAACGGACTAATAAAGTCGGTTGTGTTTGCTTTCTTGATTGCCATAACCGCCTGTCAACAGGGATTGGGCACGAAAGGCGGAGCGACAGGCGTAGGGCGCTCCACAACACGTTCCGTCGTGATGTGTGTGATGCTGATAACGATTGCGGATGTCTTTCTGGCTACCCTGCTCAGAAAAAACCATTAAAGGAACCCATGAGCGCAATCTCCGTCCGAAATCTTAACTACGAACTGCCAGAGAAGCGGATACTCCACGACATTTCGTTCGACTTAGAGAGCGGGGAGATTGTCTCCATTATGGGACCCTCCGGAAGCGGCAAAACGACCCTGCTCAAACTGCTTACGGGGCTTTTGCGTCCTACTTCAGGGCAGATAATTGTGGAGGGGACGGATATTGCCAAACTCTCCGAAACGGAACTGGATGTTGTGCGTCTCAAAATGGGGTTAGTATTTCAGTACGCCGCTCTTTTCGACTCGCTGACTGTGTACGATAACATCCTGTTCAGCGTAGTGCGGCACCGCAAGCGGGTCCCCCGTGAGGAGTTAGACACGATAGTGCGCGAAAGACTAGATGCGGTAGGGCTAGGAGAAGTGGAGTGGCTTATGCCTTCCCAACTTTCGGGCGGTATGCAGAAGCGTGTGGGACTGGCTCGTGCCCTTGCAATGAACCCCTCCTTCATCTTTTACGATGAACCTACCAGTGGGCTAGACCCTATCACGGCTCACACAATAGATGAACTCATTGTGGAGACAGGGCGAAATCGCAATGTTACATCAGTAGTGGTATCGCACCACCTGCCCTCTGTCTTCCGCATCTCAGACCGTGTGGCGATGATGTATGGAGGTGAGTTGGTGGCTTTGAGTACCCCAAAAGAGTTACTCGCCTCCGAAAACAAGACAGTACAGGCGTTTCTTGCCCCAGAGAGGGAGTCGCGTCAACAACGCTTTTGAAAGTATTTTGAAGGAGCAGTATGAACGATAGAGGTCACATTATTAAGGTCGGTCTGTTTGTTACCCTCGGATGCGTGGTGTTCGGTGTTCTCTATATCTATTTAGGACACTTTCAATCGAACTCCTATCAGGTGAAGGTTTCATTTAAGAACGCACAAGGGCTATTACGGCAGAGCCATGTGAGGATGCAAGGAGTCAATGTGGGCGAGGTCGTTGGGGTAGATTTGAATACCGACACTCCACTGGCAAACGGGGAGTTCCCCACGCCTACGGTCACTCTCGCTATAAAAAACAAATACAGTATCCCTATCAACTCCACCTTCAAAATAGTATCCGGTATCCTGATAACAAATCCTCAGATTGAGATTACTCCTAGCAACAGTAACGACAAACTCCCCAAAGACAGCACCGCAAGCGTGAAGGGACTGGAGGCAGGCGGTGTCTTAGATGCTCTCAGCCCCGAACTCAGTCAGGCAGTCTCCAATATCAATCGTAGTTTTACCGCACTCACCGACAAACTGGGATCATCCTACACCAAAATTGATAAAATTCTCGACCAAACACACACGCTCCTCAAGACAGGAACGGATACAATACTCGCCACGAAAAGCCTAGTTGGAGACCCCCAGATACGTCTGAAGCTTACAGCAACTCTCTCCAACTTTGAGCAGGCTTCGGGGGAGGCACGTCTCGCCGCAAAGCAGTTACGGGTACAGTTCAACGGCATATTGACGAACGGATCCGGCACATTGCAAGAGTTGAAAGAGTCTATGCTGAACCTGTTTGACCGGCTAGATACTACACTCGACGACGCAAACGCAGTAGTGAAGAGGATTACAGAGCAGGTAACAGACCCACGCCTCCAGCAGTCACTCCAAGAGACTGCCGACCTTGCACGTGTTACGTTGGCGCGGTTCAACCAACTCGCCTCCGATATGCACCAGTTTATCGGTGACCCACAACTACAGGGTGATATGAAGCAGATTGTGACGAACCTGAAAAACGCAACGGCACAAGGTGAAGAGGCGGTCTCAAAGGTGAACAGCTTCTTAGGGAAGTTCTCTGATAACAAGCCAGGAGAGCTGCTTAGAGGCAAGTTGCCTAAGGTAGAGCTACTTACAAATATCTCTGAGCGTATGGATCCCGAACGCTTTCGGATGGACATTGAAGCGCGGGTCAATTTCAACAAAAATAGTATGCTCAACGTCGGGCTGTTCGACTTGGGGCAGGACACGAGGTTGACTTTTCAAGCAGGTCAGCGAACCATGAACGGAGACCTACTTACGCGCTACGGGCTGTACGCCTCGAAGCTAGGGGCAGGTATGGAGTACAATCTCACCCCAAACATACAGATTCGAGGCGATATTTATGATACTTTGCACCCACGTCTTGACTTCCGAACCCTTTTCAGGGTAAATAACAACGCCTTTGTGTGGTTAGGGGCAGATGGAGTGGGTCGTCACTCCTCTCCCATACTTGGGGTTCAGTACAAGTACTGAATTTGCCGAACAACGATTTTCCCTTGTGAACGAGGACGCGCTGTAGCATCGGGTGCGCTCGTTTTTATCATGCTTAATGTCGGTATGAGAGTCTATGACGGCGCGTCGCGCCCGCTCCGCCGAAGATGTATTTAGGAGAAGTGTTAAAATGAAGATTGTTCTGACTCGCGACGTGCCGCAACTCGGTCGCGACGGCGACATTGTAACCGTTGCCGATGGTTACGCTCGCAACTACCTCTTTCCCCGACACCTTGCGGTGGTGGCGAAAGCCTCTGCGCTAAAACAGCAGGTTGAGCGTGTTGCACGCGAAAAGCAGAAAGTCGCGGAACAACTTAGTGCGGCTCAAGCGAATGCTGCTAGCATTCAGGATAAGCAGTTCCAAGTGATTGGTAAAGCCGCTGTCCACTCTACTCGCCTCTACGGCTCCGTTACCGAAGCCGACATCGCTGAGGTGATCAAGACTGCTACAGGTATCGAGGTGGATAAGCGCCGTATTAGCCATATCGACCCTATCAAAGTGACGGGCTTATTCAGCTGACCCTGCGGTTGCATCCCGATGTGGTAGTTCCCTTTACAGTTGAAGTAGTGACTCAAGAGCAACTAGAGGTTCGCGCTCGCGAAGCCGCTAAAGCTGCTGAGGACGCTGCTGCTAAAGAAGCCGCTGCCGCTGCTGCTCTTGAGGCGCAAGCCGCCGTAGCCGTGCAGGCATAACTCTCATTACGCTCAAGTAGGTCTGTTTTTGAGATTGGGGCTATGGGCGACGCTTGTAAAAGACCGTCACCTTATGCCCTGTCTCTGTTGTCTAGTACCACCTCCTCTCACTCTGCACAAGGGCGTTGCAGTTGAGAAGCGTTCATTCGTCTCCTTTGTTGGTCACACGTTTCCACTTTTGAGGTCTGCGCTATGTCACAGGACTCCTTCATGCGGATGGATAAAATACCGCCTCAGAATCTTGAAGCCGAGCAAGCAGTGCTAGGCTCTATGATTTTAGAGCGCTCCGCAGTGGAGAAGGCGGCAGAAATCCTCAAGCCCGATGACTTCTATCGGGATGCCCATCGCTATATCTTCGAGTCTATCCTTGCTCTTGCCGAGAAGGATGAACCCGTCGACCCCATTACTCTCCCCGAAGAGCTACGCCAAAACGGTCATCTCCAAACGGTTGGCGGAGAGCTATATCTCTATAATTTGATGGAGGCTCCCTCCACTGCCGCCAACATCGAGTTCTACGCCAAACTCGTTGAAGAGAAGTCTATACTGCGAAAGCTACTAGACGCAGGAACTCAAATTCAAGGGCTTGCACACTCCGAGTATGACCACATCGACGACGTAGTAGACCGTGCTGAACGGCTTATTTTTGAGATAGGTCAGAGGCGTGTAAGCCAGTTTTTCCATCCACTACGTCCCCTCTTGGATGCAGAGCTAGATAGAATTGAGAAACGTTACGAACACAAGGGGATGACCACCGGACGACAGACCCCCTTCGATGATCTGAACTACATGACCGCAGGGCTTCAACCCTCTGACCTTATCATCATTGCAGCACGCCCCTCAATGGGAAAGACGGCTCTTACTGTGCAGATAGGGCAGTATATTGCTATGCAGGAGAAGTTGCCTGTCGCTATTTTTAGCCTTGAAATGTCGAAAGAGCAGCTGGTAACTCGTATGATCTGCTCAGAAGCGAAAGTGGACGCACACCGTCTCCGCACGGGCTACTTACAAGCAGATGACTGGCAAAAAGTAGGAGAGGGTATCAGCCGGCTTGCTGATGCACCTATTTTTATTGACGACTCTCCCGACATATCCGTTCTTGAGATACGCGCAAAGTGCCGAAGGCTCAAGGCAGAGCATGGAGGATTGGGTGTTATAATTATTGACTACCTCCAGCTGATGCGTTCGCACAAGCGTACGGAAAACAGGAACCAAGAGATTTCAGAGTTGGCGCGAGGTTGCAAGTCACTGGCGCGTGAGCTGAATGTGCCTGTGATTGCACTCTCACAGCTATCCCGTGCTGTTGAGCAGCGTCCCGACAAGCGCCCCATGCTCTCCGACCTTCGTGAATCTGGTAGTATTGAGGCGGAAGCCGATGTCGTTATGTTTATCTATCGTGATGCTTACTACAAATCGAAGGAAGCAACGCAGGCAGAAGACGCAAATATAGACACAAGCCAGTTGCCCATTGAGGAAGCAGAGATTATTATCGCCAAGCAGCGTAACGGCCCCACAGGGAAAGCAGTCGTGGGATTTGTGCCGCGCTATGCCCGTTTTGAGAATATGGAACGCCGGCGCGGTGATAGGGAGGATTAGCGGCTATGATTGTCTTTGTAGACGAGAGTTATAAGCAAGACGCTGGCGGCAAGTGGCATTATGCACTGGCAGGCTTTGGAATCGATGAATTTCGTTATCGCGCTTTGCAAGCGGCGGTCTACCAGTTGGTTAGAAGGTTTTTTTGTGGTTAAAGATAGTTATGTCGGCGATGCTTGGCGTGCTGAACTTTCAAGTAAAATAGTTGTCAACAAGTCTGCGGACGAGATTGAAATAAAAGCCCAAGACCTTTTACCGCCTCGCGTGTTGAGGAAGTTTGGCGGGGAAAACGCGCCGCACTACCGATTTGTCGCTGAAATTCTTGATTCCGTCAGTAAATGTAAGGGCACTTGTTTCGGTGTGCTGATAAATCCTACCGAACCACAATTAGTGAAAGATTGCTCTCACGGATGCCCTGAAACATACCAGCAACTGATTAAAATGGTAGGGCGTTGGATGGAGGAGACTCACCCTTCTTACCCTGTGATACTTGTATTGGACACAGAGGGGAATGGAGTAAACCTCCCTCTGAGCAGAGCGATTGCCGATTATCTCTATAGAAGCGCACCGGGTAAAAGGATGGAACACGTTTTTCCATCTCCCTTCTGGATAGATTCGCAATCTATGGCGGGAGCGCAGGTGGCTGACTTGGTAGCGCATATACTGATGAACTCTATGTTGCCGCAGGGTGAAAGGAAGCAGTTGTCCAGTTTGTGGCAACAAGTCAACAGTTTGAGATGGTCGTGGGAGAATGGGAGTGGCGGTACGATTAAGAGAGTCAGATTCATGGCAGATGGGGGAGAGCCTCCCGCCGACGCTGATTAAACCCCAGTATTGGGTTCAAACCCGTAGACTATTGTATCATTCCTGCTTGACATAGGTTGAAATGGAGCATTTTGAGTTTAATAGCACTCCATAACCCTGCAAAGGAGCGTGAAAAGACCCTGTCTACGAAGCGGTTCCAT
>JAPLCR010000287.1:33909-39749 GCA_026392135.1 Armatimonadota bacterium | reverse complement strand
CATGGAAACTCAGAGGAGAAGAGACACTCACTGCCTGTCAGAACATGATGCAAAAGGCGCTAAAGAGTTCCTTGCCCCACCCTGCCTAATTTCTACTCCCATAACCCTGAACTCTTACTTCCACCCCTCCTGCAAGGTCAATACCGAGATTCGTGTGGTTATATATCAGGTTTTGGCGAATGATATTGCCTACTGCGTCGCTACCGATGATATAGATTCCAACACTTTGGTTTGCAATGGTATTGGCGAGAGTTGTACCTATAGAGTTGTATTTCGCCCCCGCGTCCATGTAGAGACCGTAGACACCGTTTCTGAGTGCTGTTCCATCCAAAGCCAACCCAATAGCGTTGCCTTGAAGGGAGTTTTTCGTCGCTTTGGCAATGTAGAGTGCGCCGTTGACATTACCAGAGATGACGTTACGGCTGTCGGCGGTCGTGCCGCCGATAAGATTGGAGGTCGCGGGGATACCGGACGCATCTGTAAGGTATAAGCCCCACGTATTGCCTAGTGCACGTTTGCCTGTAATATCGGTTCCTATATAGTTACCTGAGACGGTGTTGCTCATTGCGCCAACCATGCCCACTCCCACCGCATTGCCCGAAATAACGTTGACGTCGGTTCCGATTTTGCCGCCGATGGTATTGGCTGTCGAGGCTCCATAGAGTTGTATGCCCCAGCTATTGGTGAGGGCTTTCTTGCCGGTGATATCCGTGCCTATCAGATTAGTACGAACCACACAACTCTGCACGTCTGTCATGCTCAAGCCCACAGCAGAGTTGCCTGAGATGAGGTTACCCTGTACCGTGGTTTTGTTTGCGTTGTAGGCTATATCGATACCGTGCTGATTGGGGAGGGTAGCACTGCCTAGCGCGTTCGTCCCAATCCTGTTGTTCTGAACGACGTTATTCAGTGTGGGATAGCCTTGAATGTATACTCCGCTAATGAGGTTTCCCGAAATGAGGTTGCCCTCTCCCACGCCTGTTCCGCCAATTTGATTTTTTTGCGCCCCAAAAGCGGTATATATTCCGTATTGATTGCCCAGTGCGGCAGAGCCTAGAGCGTTCGTTCCAATATAGTTTCCTACAACTCTGTTGCTTTGACTGTCCTTGCCGTAGAGGGTAATGCCGTAGTATAATCGACCTATTACCAGATTGCGGAGGGTGTTGTTTGCGGTGTAGACAGTGATTCCGGTAGCTTGCGCCCCTGCGTTAACGCCGTCTACTACAATACCGGGAGTTGTGTTGTTGCGTAGTTGCGTAGAGCCGTCTATCACCGTTCCCGGTTGAACAATTTCGGGAAGACTACTCAAGGCTTTAACGGTGTAGTAGCCGTTGGAGTAGCCTGTGTCGGTAGTCGGTATTGCGAAGGGAATAGTAGTCGATTCGAATAGTTGCGCGAAGTAGAGGGCATTACGAAGCGAACCTGCGCCACTGTCTTTTGTATTGATGACCTTGTTCGGCAGAGGTTGAGTTCCGGAAGCGGTAATAGTAACGTTGGCGGAGCTAGTTCCAATGGAGTTGACCTTTACGCTAATACCGTTTGTGGTGTCCTTAAAGGTCTCCCCTGCTGTCCATAACGCTCCCGCGTCGTTGGGGTCGCCGTTACTATCGGAGTCTACCACTTGTGCCAGACGGTCGCCTCCAGCTCGTAAGAGGTTCACATCATGGATGACGACCCCGCTGCCGGGTAGTGCCGTGCTGTTGTCGTAGCCTACTTTTTGTCGTAGCTCTACTGTGTAGAAGTGGCTTGCAGAGCCGCCAATAAAAACCACTCCTATTAGCGGGTTTGTTGTGGAGACAGGCTTTGCTGTGCGCTCGAAGTCAGCTGTTTGAGTCTGTCCGGGCAGAACGTAGACCTTACGCGAGTTGGGTATCCAGCCGAGTTGCACTTTGTGAAACGCAATGGTATGCACTCCCACATAGCCGTAAGTGGGGTCACTATCGGCACGCCCTACGCTCATTACGTCCCAACGTGAATCGTAGGTTTGTGAATACGTCCCTGACGAGTGCATCAGCCCCAGTGAGTGCCCAACCTCATGTTCAAAGTTAGAGGGCTGGTGGTTGGGAGCCTGTATGGTGGCTCCCCACATACGGTTTTCGCCGTCTAGAGTGAGCCAGCGATAGCTACCTAGCCCCCAAATTCCCGTGTCCCATCTATCATTTACCAGAACAGAGACGGTTTCAAATTTTGTGAAGTCTACCGCCGCATTGGCAGTTTTTGTTGCGTCCTGTATCACCTTATCGAAGTTGAGTGAGCCGCCCGACATATAGTCGGCTTTCTTGCCCGGTAGGTTGTTCCAGTCGAAAACCGTCGTGCCGTTTATATCCAGCTGGTTATACGAGGCTTCTAGGTAGTAGTGCCTTAATCCCGGTGCGGTGGAGCCGATCAAGCCGTCGTAGTAGGACTTAGGGTGGGGAGTTGCGGCGACATCCTTGAAGCGCATTAGTAGGACGGCGATAGGGCGTGTGCCTTTGCGAGTTCCTACAGCTTTAGGTTTAATAACAGAGGGCTGGGAGGAGTCGGGTGTAAAGAAGCGGTGAGTTCGCGGGGATGGAATCTGTAAATCGCGCTCAAAGGTCTCAACTTTGAAAACAGGGCTACCTTGCACGTCTTTTCCCATACGACCGGAGAGGTGAACGAGCTTTAAGTCCATCTCTGTTGCGCCACCATTCGAGTCAATTAGGGTTTGCGGAATATCCAGAGGGACTGAGGAGCCGTTGTCTAGTGCGAGGACAAAGCGTGATGAGTGCTGGGTATCCCCGCACTGCCACTCCATTGTGAGCCAACCGGAGAGGCGTGCCTCTTGCCCCTGAACAGTGCCGGGGGGAAGGCGTTGTGCAGAGGTAGATTGAATAAAGAGGGGACGCGCTGTAATGGTGACGAAAAGGCAAAATAGGGATACCATTTTGACAAGGCGCATAGGAGTGGTTCCTCATAAATAGAGTGTCTTGAGAGTAGCAGATTAAGTGTGAATAGGTACAGATTATAGTATAACACACCTTCTCTATACGCGCCACAGGTAGCTAGGTACCAGAAACCATGCGTCTCTTTCTCACAAAGGGGAGACTTGCAATGCTCCGTTTTTCACCAACTTTTGAGGATTGCAGAAGCCTTTCGACATAGGCATTCGCCCTTCCCCTTGTGAAGGGGCAAGGGTTGGGATGGGGTGGGCGGGTGCGAAGCGCGGAAGGCTTACCGCACTGACCCAGCCGCCCCCTCTAAACCTCCCAACCCTCCCCTTAAAAACAGGGAAGGAGAAAAAGTAGCAAAGGGGGCTTTGGGGGGAGTACTAATCTTTTCTGATGCCGACTACCTCAATGTCAAAGAGGAGAGTGGTGTTCGGAGCTATTCCGTCTCTGCCCTCTGGGTAGGCAAGGTCACCGGGTACGATCAGTTTACGCTTATCACCTACGCGCATGGTAAGAAGGGCTTCGTCCCATCCGGCAATAACAGCCCTTACCCCTACCGGAGTGGGGTACGGTTCCTTACTCTTATCGAACTCCCTACCATCCTCAAATGTGCCGCGGTAGTTTACCAGTGCAACTTGACCACGTTGTAGTTTCTCCCCTTTTCCTTCCGTAATAACGGCATACTTGAGACCAGAGGGAGTGGTGATGTAGTGCAGTTTTTCGCCCTTGGGCTTAACAGCCTCCTCTTTGGGGGCATCAGGCTTGACTTGAGGCGTTTCTGTAGGCTTGGTTTCGGGCGTTGTAGGTTTGATAGGCTCACTTTTTGGCGTTGTTGATGAGGCTTCAGTCTTTGGCTCCTCTTTCGGGGCGCAGCCTGCCATCACTATCAGAACGAGGGCAGAGGCAAGGAGAGTTTGCTTTTGGGGAAACATGGCTTGTTTAAGGCTCCTTTGCAGTTTCGATTTTATGACCGCGCTACTATTCGACAGAAGAGTAGACTCTCCCTGCTTAGAATTTATACCAATGAGGGCAGGAGTTGCGAAGCAGAGGGGCGGATAGTACTTCACTCACTTTGTGAACAAAAACTCAGGAGCGATAACGATGTCTAACCAAACACTAGAGATACCTGCGCTTGTGGAGCAGTTCCACCGCGACGGCTATCTGGTACTACCGAGTATGCTCTCTCCCGACTATGTGGCGGAGCTTTTCGAGGGGGTACAGAAGGATTTTGCGGAGTATAACGAAGAGTCTGCGCTCTACGGCGAGACGATGCAACGGATATGGCGACCAAAGATGTTTGAGCATGGGGAAGCCTTTGAGAGATTGATCGACTACTCCCCTGCCATTGATTTGGTGGAGGCGATACTGGGTAACGACTGCCATATTATCGCAAACAGTGCCTTACGCACGGGACCTGGCGACGGTATCTCCGGTTGGCACGCCGACGAAGCAGTACGCTTCCCACGCCCCAAAGGAGTTCCCCTTGACCCACGCATTCCCTCTCCCTGCTTCATTGTCAATCTCAACTACTACCTTTGCGACGTAGATGAGGAGCTGGGTCCCACCGAATTTATTCCGGGAAGTCACCGCTCCGGGCGACAACCTGACGCAGAGGATAGGGATGCAAATGGCGACCCCAGTTACGAGGGGAAGGGAGTATTCAGAGCGGTAGGACCTGCCGGCACTATCGTGCTATGGCACGACCAGACGTGGCATAGGGGTGCCCCAAACCGCTCTAAAGATAGAACCCGTTGGGTACAGCAAGCTCCTTATGGTAAGAGGTACATCTCTCAACGCTTCTACCCTTTCCTTAACTATCAGATGCCTGCTGAGATACTAGAGCGTGCCAATCCTCGCCGCAAGCGGCTCTTGGGGGTACACGGGCTGGGTGCTTACGGCTAGATTCAGGAGTTGACCGTTATGATGTTTCTCTCCCTGTTGGCGGCATTTGCGTTTGCCACTCTTACCGATAACCCAAAACCTAGAGAGGGCAGTCATTTGAGAATAGAGCGCGTTTTTGGACCCGAAACCCTTACGGGAAAGTATAAGCACCCTGCTTCCATTGCGGAGCTGGCAAATGGAGACCTCTATCTGGTCTATTATGGGGGCGATGGGGAGTATGCAGTAGATACAGGAGTGTTTGGGGCACGTCTCAAGCGGGGGAGTAGTCACTGGTCTCCTCCTAAGCGAATCGCTCACGATCCCTTTGCTTCGCTCGGCAACGGGGTTGTCTGGCAAGCCCCGGACGGCGCGGTGTGGCTTTTCTATGTTGTTCGCCCCGGTGAAACATGGTCAATCTCCTTCATTCAGGCGAAAGTCTCGCACGATAATGCCAA
The DNA here is from genome assembly GCA_026392135.1 of Armatimonadota bacterium. GTDB lineage: Bacteria > Armatimonadota > Chthonomonadetes > Chthonomonadales > Chthonomonadaceae > CAIJLM01. The sequence continues at coordinate 34,504 of JAPLCR010000287.1, read as the reverse complement.
AACGTGGTCGGATAGCTTTCTTATCTCTGCGGTGCAGGGTATGATGGTGCGCGGACAGCCTGTTGTGTTGGATACGGGGGAGTATCTTCTGCCTGTGTACCATGAGACGGGCTTTGATACGGAGAATGTAGGGACAGACACCACCTCACGCTTTTTGCGGTTTTCTCCTAAAACCAAAAAATGGACGGAAAGTGGAGTTATCCGTTCTGTGAAGGGGAATCTGCAACCTGCTGTTGTGCAGTTGACGCACGACTACCTGATAGCCTACTGTAGACGCGGAGGAGGGTACGACCCAGTTACAAACGGCTATCTTATCCGCTCGGAGTCGCATGATGGAGGGCGCACGTGGTCTGAGGGGAGAGACTCGGCGTTCTATAACCCCAATGCCGCTATAGATTTTCTGAAACTCAGTAGTGGTAACCTGTTTCTTGTCTACAACGACAGTATGAATGAGCGTACCCCGCTTAGCGTCTCTCTCTCCACCTATGGAGATAAGAGATGGGGGCATAAGCGCAACCTTGCAACGGGTCCCTTTGATTACGGTTACCCGTTTGCTATTCAGTCACGCGATGGCAAAATTCATGTCGTCTACACC
>JAPLCR010000287.1:25935-33902 GCA_026392135.1 Armatimonadota bacterium | reverse complement strand
TCTTTGATGAGGAGTGGATTAAGGCAGTAGAGTAGGGGAGGGAAATTGTGCCACTTCTACTCTTCCTGTAGGCGGCGTAGCCGACGAAACGCGATATAACTGATAGCAGAGACGACGTAGAGAACCACCGGAAATAGTAGGCGTATTTGGGGCGGAACAGCTGGCTTTGAAACAGGTACTGCGTCTGGGTCTTGTACTAGCGCGCGTCCTGCGGACTGGAACATTTCGCGCAATGTAGGAATAGCAAAAAGCGTTGCAACCACCACAGTACCAACGGAAACAATCAGCCAACCCCAAGAGGCGGCAGGGTTTACCTCTCCTAACTGTTGAAGCTCATGGGTCTGTACCTTGAACTGATTGAATTCGTCGTTGTCCATGCGGTCGCGTAGAGCGGACGCTTGTAGGTGGTTGGGTGTTTTTGCCAAAATATCGTTGATGAGTTTGCGTGCCTGTTCCAAATCTCCCTGCCGATAGAGTTCATAAGCGGAATCTACGTTTACAGGCGGCGTGTTTTTTGTACCGACTCTCATTTTGTGACCTCCTCATCACCTCTTATCATGCCCGACAGACTATCAAGAGTTGCAAAACTCTATTAAAGTTTAAAACTCTATAGTATTATACTTGAATGCTCGCCTGTTTTGAAATACTCTTTGGTGTTATCCCAATTCTCTTTACAGGCAAGGATTCTTTTGTGTGGGTGTCGAAAGTTAGCCCTGTTGGGAACTTTGCACAAGCCTGTAGACGCAATAGGGGGTGTATAGGTTTCTATTATCTTTGAACGAAACATAAGGGAGAACAGATCAGTGGCAGAAATTGATATCCGTAGTGCCCTCGCGAGTTGGGTGCGAGATTCGGGCGAAAGCCTCTACAAGGCGAGCAAAAAAGTGCCCGCTGAGCGTCTTCAGTGGCATCCTAAGCCAGAAGAGTGGGAAGGGCGTGATACAGAAGATCAGGTAGCAGAGTGCGCGGTCATCAACGCATGGGGGACAAAAGCCTTTCAGTCTGGAAGCTTGCCGCCGATTGACTGGAGCGAATATCCTGCAGCGGTAGCCGAAGTCAAAAAAGGGAACGCTCTAGAAGCTCTCAAAACGGCTACAGAAGAGTTGGCATCTGCCATTGAGGCGTTTCCAATAGATAGACTGGGCGACAAAATCAAGCACCCTTTCCATGAGGGAGAGATTACGTGGGCAGATTTTGCCATGATTTTCTATTGGAACGATATTTATCATGCAGGGCAGGTAAACTATATCCAAGTGCTGTACGGCGATAATAGTTAGCACGTACCCCACAAACAGAAAATAGTGTCATAGAGACGCAGAAATTCAAAACTCTGCGTTTCTATGTTATGTTACCGCAGAATACAGGTACAGGAGGGAGAGAAAATTGGGACTTTTGGATACTACATCGGGCGCAATCGAAACAGAAACGGTTCAACACTATCAAGCGGCGTTTCAGGCTGACCCGCGTAACCGCATCGCGTTGAATGCCGTCACCAAAACGGCGGTCAACAACGTCGCTATGAGTAGGGCGACAGTTGTGCGTAACAACCACATCTACTCGCATATAGTCCCTGCGGGAGCCTCTACCACACAAGCCTCTAGCGGGCGTTGCTGGATGTTCGCAGGGTTGAACCTGTTTCGTATGACCGCTGCGAAAGAGATGAATCTCGAAGACTTTGAACTCTCTCAAACCTACCTCATGTTTTGGGACAAGTTTGAAAAAACGAACTATTTTTTGGAAAACATCCTTCAAACACTGAACGAACCTACCGATGGTCGCCTCGTCTCTTGGCTTCAACAAGATCCCTTACAAGATGGCGGGCAGTGGGATATGTTTGTAAACCTCATTAAAAAATATGGAGTGGTTCCTAAATCGGCTATGCCTGAGACGGAAAGTAGCAGCGCGTCTCGTTGGATGAACGACCGTATTACCTATAAACTGCGCGAATATGCCGCACGAATACGCCGTGACTATCAAAACGGAGCCTCTCTCTCCCTGCTGCAAGCCCAGAAGCCCGCTATGTTAGAGACGATTTACCGAATGTTGGCTATTCACCTTGGAGAGCCTCCCACCGAATTTGTGTGGCAGTGGCGCGACAAGGACAAGGAGTTTCATCGGGATGGTACTTTGACCCCGCAAGCCTTTCGCGAAAAGTACGTACCGCTTGACCTTGACGGCATGGCGTGCCTCATTCACTGCCCACAAGCCTCAAAATCGTACAACACGCTCTACACCATCTCGTATCTTGGGAATGTGGTAGGAGGGCAAGCAGTCCGCTATTTGAACGTTGAGATAGATGTTCTCAAGCAAGCCTCTATTGCGATGATTAAAGACGGCAAGCCCGTCTGGTTCGGTTGTGATGTGGGAAAAACCTTTGACCGAGACCTCGGCATAATGGACTTAGAACTCTACGATTATGAAGGAGTCTACAGTACGGGGTTTGGCATGACAAAAGCAGAAGAGCTAGACTATGGCAGTAGCTTGATGACTCATGCAATGGTGCTGACAGGAGTTGACCTTGATGAGGATGGCAAGCCTCTCAAGTGGCGTGTGGAGAACAGTTGGGGTGAAAAGGGGGGTGAAAAGGGCTTTATGGTGATGTCGGACGCATGGTTCTCGGCTTACCTCTATGAGGTGGTTGTAGAGAAGCCCTATCTAGCCGAATCACTTCTAGCACTGCTGAAAAATGAGCCGGTGAAGCTACCACCTTGGGATCCTATGGGGTCGCTCGCTATCGCAGAGTAGTTTGCGGTACTATCGACAACATTCTCAACTACAGAAGAGAGATTTAGAGAAAGGGGAGGTGAAACCTCCTCTTTCTCTTTTGTTTTGCTCTGAAAGAGGGGGCTAACCTGAAATTCTCCTGCGAACTTGCCAAAATTTATAAATCAGGGCTTGACTCTACTTGACGAATGTGATAAAGTCGTGGAGCGTGGAAAAATGGCTATTCTGTGCCGCCTTCACGCCAACTTTTACTATGTTTTACCGCGTCTATACATTTGTTACCAGAAATAGAGTATCCGAGAGGGACAACAGAAGTCACCTTCGAGATACCCCCCCCTTATTCAAAAGGATCCTGTTCCCCTTTTGACAACCGATTAGTAAACCGGAGGACATTCCATGAAGAAAGTGGCTTGTGTGATTGCATTAGCAGGAACCACCCTGTCTCTAGGCACCGCGCTCACCTCTGCTAGTGCGTCACCCGAAAGCGTGACCAGTAACGGATTACGTCTCAGCATTCCGAACGCGAAGATATTCACGAATGAGTTCACCACGACGGTGGATATGCAGTTTCGTGGAGGTGATATTCGCGCTCTCGAACTCTTTGTAGATGGGGCTTTGCTAAAGAAGCAAGAGCTCAATACCCAATCGGGACGCGGTGTTGTTAGTTTCGCGCTGGATGGACTTGCGGACGGTGTACACACTGTTCTTGTCCGCTCTCAAGACCTTGCCGGAAACTGGGTTACCACCTCCGCTAAGTTTAAGGTTGCTCCTGCACCAGAGAGTACTCTAGCCCGTGCGCTCTATCCTATGCGCGGTCAGATGGTACAGGGCGTTGTTCCTATCAAAGTAGAACTCTCCGATACTATCCGAAACCCCTACGTATCTTTCTCGATTGACGACGAATTTATGGCGATTATGAACGGCGGTCCCTTCGCTTATGCTTGGGATAGTGCTAAAGCCAGCAATGGGCTACACACCATTACCGCAGACATCTTCGACGATGTAGCGAAAATCAAAACCCTTAAAATTCAGATTAACGTGAACAACGCGGGTGGTTTTACCAACATTCAGAGAGAGCCAGTAGCACCTTCTACTCCTGCAAACACCAATAACCTTGTGAGTGAGACGATAGCCAAGTTCTCGTCACCAACCTCTGTCACCAACCTCTGACCTACAACTTTCAGGTAGTCTCGGCAGTTTGGCACGCGCCGCAACTGACCTTTCCACGACTAATATGCTTGTAGGGAGAGCACCTTCTGGAAGAGATTTCCGCACAAGCGGTAAGCTTACGTTGCCTAGAACAGGGTTTGCGCTACGCCCTGATACTCGTCCTCTCACCAATACGCCTAAGCAGTATCTTGCCTCATCGACTCCGGGTGTTATTGGGCTACTCTCTAGCCCTGTAAACATCGCACGCCTTATGGATACGGGAAGTGTCAACATTGCGAGTACCCCTCTGCCGTTGCGAAGCATCTCCAATATCGCCTATCGTCCGGGAATCACCAAACTCACACTGGGTGCGGTGCGAGAACTCCGAGGCTTCACTCCCGCCAACATCGCTAAGCGCGGAGCCTTTGCGGTCTTCTTTAATAGCACACTCGTGAGCTTTGATGTACCTACCCGTGTTGAAAACGGCATCGCTCTTGCGCCCTTCCGCCACCTTTTTGAGTTTGCAGGGGGAACCGTAAACTGGGAGAGTGAGACTAAGACCGTTACCGCGACGAAAGTCGGACAAGAGATCAAGTTCGTCATTGGAGACAAAGAGGCGCGTGTGAACAACAAGCCCATTCAGATGGACAAAGCGTCCTATATCGATAACGGGCGTTCCATTGTTCCTCTCTCTTTTATAGGAAATATCCTGAACGTCGAGGTCTCTTACGACAAAACGACAGGGCGTGTTCTTATTGAGAGCAAGAAGTACGCCAACCACTAAGCGGCGAACAGTGTTCTAAATAGAGGAAGCCCTGCGGCATTTGCCGCAGGGCTTCCTGCTTTACAGAAGGTCTTACGCTTTCGGCAGATGGCAGAGAAGCAGTGTTCCGCCCCGTACCCTTACCGTAACCTGCTCTTCAACCGCCACATTGCTCACACCCATTGTTCCCGTTGGTAGAAGGTAGTCCTCTAATACCCACTGAACCCCTAGCAAGCTGACTCGTGCATCTCCTCCGGGGGAGATAAGAGAGATGGTGTCTCCCGGCACCGTTTGTATAACGACTTCACTTAGGCACTCTTTTCTGCCCGACAGGGCGCGAACTTCGGAGAAGTCGTCCACAATAGAGAGTGAAAACTCTAGATGGTAACGTAGTAGAAGGGCAAAATTCGCCAGCAGGTGGTCTACCCGCCCTCCTGCCGCCCCTGTAATAGTCACCGTCTCTGCTCCTCGCGCCTGCGCGATATGAAGGGCTTTCTCAAGGTCTGCGCGGTCTTGGTTAGGAGTGGCTAAAAACTCCGCCATCGGAAAAGCCGACTGCACTTGTTCCAAGTGTAACGAGTCGAAATCACCGCAAATAATGTGCGGCGTGATCCCTTTTTCCATTGCGTAGTGTGCCGCGCCATCTGTTGCCAGAATTAAGTCGTGCGACTCTGCTAGGTATTTGAGGAGGCGTGATGAAGGTGCATCTCCGTTTGCTAGTATCAGTACGCGCTTATTCAACGGCTCTCTCCTTCAAAATGAGGTACTCTCAGAGTGAGAGAGTACCTGTAAAAGAGGAGTTCGTCAACCTTACGTAAGAGGTGCCTTCGTGGAGATGTAGGGGCAGTCATACTTCTCCACTCCTCGTAGGAGTTCAGGGTTGTGGGAATCTTCACATAACCTCACCCAACCTCTCCTTCGCAAAGGAGAGGAGCCTTAGCGGTATGAGATTTGAGAGGCTTGCGAGTTGTTCCAAGTTTGGGGCTTTTTCGCGTGTTTCACGGTTCATTCCCAAAAGAGTGAACTCTTACCCACTCCTCCTGAAAGCGGCAGACCTGCCAATTTCTAGGGTATACTGCCTAGCAACTACACCATTAGGAGAACAGACCTTTATGCCGTGCGTTCTGGCACTGGACATTGGAGAAAAGACCATAGGGACTGCCCTCAGCGATGAGGCAGAGACTAGGGCAATTCCTGGACGCACGCTCCTGCGCGGTGAGAGTAGCCGTAAAGCCGCCTCCGCCGTTCGGGAGGTGGTTCAGTTAAACGAGGTACGCGAGATCGTGGTAGGGTTGCCGCTGATGATGGATGGAACGCAAGGAGTTCAGGTAGAGAAGGTGAAGGATTTTGTTGCTACTCTGAGGAACTATATACGTGTTCCTATCTACTATCAGGATGAGCGTCTCTCCACATTGGAGGCAGAGCGCCCTATGATGGCGATGGGAGTGTCTCGGAAAGAGCGTAAAGAGAGAGTGGATTCGATAGCGGCGAGCCTCTTCCTCCAAACCTACCTAGACCGAAAACGCTTTCTGAGTATGCAGGAGAGCCAAGAATGAGCGAGCAGGAAGAGGCTACCCCTACCCCCACTCGTCCCGAAAGCCCTATGCGCCGCGAGATGAAGACGCTCTCCAAGCGCAGATTTCGTACTGCTATCGCAGTAACGATAGCAGTCTTATTTTTCTTGGGATGGCGGGGTTATTTACTTTTTATGCCGATCTCCAAACGTCATGACCCTGTGAAAGTAGAGATACCAGAGGGAGCAACCCCTCGCTCCATCTCTGAGGTTTTAGAACAAGATGGTGTTATACGGAGCGGGGTCGCATTTCAAATCTATACGCGTTGGAAGGGGCAAGGAGCTCGTTTTCATGCAGGAAAATATGTACTCTACCCTGATATGCGCTTCAAGCAGATCGTCAATGCCCTCAATGTGGGCCCCAATGGGGCTTATGACGACCGACCTCGTGTCACCATTCCTGAGGGATACACGCTTGTGCAGATAGCAGATATTCTCGAATCCAAAGGTGTCGTCTCAAAAGAGAAGTTCTTGAAGACCGCGGCGACCTCCGATGGTATCCGTCAACTCCACGCCTCGTTTCCACTGCCCGAAGACACTCTTGAAGGGTATCTCTACCCCGACACCTACTTTTTTCGGCGGGAAGAGCCCCCTGTAAAGGTGATTGAAGAGATGCTAATGAACTTTTCAGCGAAGTTCTACCGTCCCTACCTACAAGAGATGGAGAAGCGCAAGGCAAACCTCCACGATATTGTGACTATCGGGTCTCTCATTGAGAAGGAGGCGAAGGCTCCGCAAGACAGGGCACGTATTGCAGGCGTTATTACCAATCGGCTGGATAAAAAACAGAAACTAGAGATAGATGCGACGGTGCTGTACGCATTAGGAAAACATAAAGACCGTGTGTTATTTGCCGATTTGAAGGTTAAATCGCCCTATAACACCTATCAAATAGCAGGGTTGCCACCCGGAGCCATTGCCAATCCGGGGTTGAATTCGCTTATTGCGGCTCTTTTACCCGAAGAGAACCCCTACTACTACTATGTGGCACGCCCAGATGGGACACATATTTTTTCACGTACGCTTGCCGAACACGAATCTGCAAAGAAGCAGGTGCGAAAGGAGCGTAGCGGAAAAATATGAGAAGTCAAGAGCCTCGGCAACCGCTACCGCGTGTGCGTTCTGAAAATTCGAATCGACGAGGTGTGGAGCTTCTTTGCCCTTACAGAATGGTACGCTCCGTAACCGAAATAACTCCGCAAGAGCTAGTTGCGCTGGGCATTAAAGGGGTCATTCTCGACCTTGATAATACGTTAGTGCTGTGGCATCAAGAGGAGATTGCTTCCCACACTCTTGCATGGCTCAAGAGCCTACAGGAGGCAGGGTTGAAACTCTGTGTACTCTCAAACTCGGTACTGAGTAAACGCTCTGAACGGGTTGCCATGCGATTGGGATGCCCGAACATACGGCAGGCGAAAAAGCCGAGTAAGGGAGGTTTTCGCCGTGCACTACAAGCGATGGAAACGGATCCACATCATACCGCTATGGTTGGTGATCAGATGTTTACAGATATTCTGGGAGGGAACCGCATGGGACTGTATACCTTTATGGTAGAGCCAATGCATCCACACGAATTCGCCTATACCAAGTACATTAGCCGCCCGCCGGAAAGACTCCTTTTGCGCTATTTCCGCAAGAGAGGGCACCTTTGAGCGGGGAACAAGTTTTTTGCGAATACAGTCTAACAAAGATAATCTAACTACTGCACCTCTCAGCGGCAGCACAAAGATCGTGGGCGTATTTGGCTATCCCATTGAG
>JAPLCR010000287.1:0-25895 GCA_026392135.1 Armatimonadota bacterium | reverse complement strand
GCATAGCCTCTCACCTGCCATGCACAACGCAGCATTCGAGGCACTTGGGCTGAACTACGTCTATGTGCCGTTCGCTGTTCCACCAGATAAGATAGGTACTGCTATACAGAGCCTCGCATCTCTTGGAGTGGTTGGGGTGAACCTGACGATACCTCACAAAGAGCTAGTCCTCCCCTACATAGACGAACTCACGCAAGAGGCTAAAGACGTGCAGGCAGTCAACACCGTTCACGTTACAGAGGGGCGATTGCTGGGAGACAACACCGATGGTCACGGCTTCTGGGAACCGCTGCGTGAGCAGGGCTTTTCATTAGCAGGAGAGACCGTCTTTGTATTAGGCGCGGGGGGAGCGGCGCGGTCTGTGGTCTTTCGTTTGCTACGAGAAGAGGCAAAAGTCGTATTAGTGAATCGTACCCGTGAACGTGCCGAGCGGTTAGCGCAAGATGCCATGAGCATCGGTTTGGGTGAGATAACCACTCTTCCTTCAGACGATACGGCGGCACTTGAGAAGGCACTGCGGCGGTCAAAGCTCTTCGTGCAGACAACACGCGTGGGTATGTACCCTCATAGGGAGCTACTGCCGGAGGTACCACTCTCTGCTCTGCACTCCGACTTGACGGTCTACGACTTAGTTTACAACCCTGTACAAACACGCCTACTAGCGGAGGCAGAGGCACGTGGGTGTGCTACGATGACTGGGGTGAAGATGCTCGTGTATCAGGGGGCTATGGCGTTTCAACGCTGGACGGGGGTGTTCCCGCCTACGGATGTAATGGAGCAGGCTGTGCTGAGGGGGCTGAACGCGTCTAAAAAGGAGTAATAACGGATGACTACTGCCCGTTCGTATCATGCGACAGAAGAGAAGCCTCTCGTCTCAGTTGAGGAGTATCTCGAAAGCGAATACTATGCGGAGACAAAAAGCGAATACATTAACGGCGAAATCGTCCCTTTGTGGGGAACGACTACTGACCAGAGTGGGCACGTTGTCGCTATGGCAGGGGCGAGTATTGACCACCTCACTATCGCGTCAAACTTGATGGGAGAGATATACGCCTCGTTGCGAGGTAAGGAGTGTCGCGTTTACGCTAGCGACTTACGTGTGAAGGCAGAAGAGTGCGAATCCTACTTCTACCCCGATCTAACGGTCTCTTGCGGCGATAATCGGTACACCGCTGACAATCCTCCTGCCCTGCTGAATCCGAGCGTTATTATCGAGATACTTTCACAGAGTACAGCGGCGCGAGACAGGGGGGAGAAGTTTCAGTGTTACCTTTCGATACCGTCTTTGAGGGAGTATATTCTTGTCTCTTCGCATACGCCTAGAATAGAGCATTATACTCGCTGTGAGGATGGACGCTGGTTCCTATCAATATGGGTAGGTTTAGGCGCGATGTTTACTTCAGAGACGCTAGGGGCTGAGATACCGATACGGGACATCTATGCGGGCGTGGACTTTGCGAACTCTACGGAAGAGGTAATCGTGTCAGAGGCTTAGAAAGCGTTTATTTGAAACGGAAAGCGTGAAAATAGGCGGCTGGTGTGGAATAATCCAAAAGTGCCTCAAAATTCCGGTTTTTGTGCAGGACTCACACGCAAGGGAGGGGAATATACCTCTTGCGCGTTTGTGGGTAGTGTGATATAATCGTTCGTTGATGTAACACAACTATGAAAACGAATGATAGTGGGTACCAAAATTGCGCTGATGGCGTGACCGCGCATAACCTTTACAAGGGCAGTAACCAGAAGGTGGAGATATAACAATGGCAATAGCTCGCAAGACGATGGGCGACTATATGGTGGAGAAGGGCTACCTCTCTCCTCAAGAGCTCGATAATGCCAAGAAGACTCAGCAGAACACAAAGGGCGACCTCGCTAAGATATTAGTAGATATGGGTATCAACCCCGTTCATATCTATGAGGCAAAGGCGGCAGAGACCTCTAAAAGTTTTGTAGATCTCGGTGTCTATAAGCCGGAACAGACAGCGGTGAACGTCGTTCCTGTGAATATAGCCAAGCGGTATACAGCACTCCCGATCAAAAAAGAGGGCAACATCCTCTATGTGGCGATGAGTAATCCTGACGATCTTCAAGCCCTCGACTCACTTCGTCTTGTCTCTCGTTGTACTATTCGTGGTATTCTTGCGGTTCCCGACCATATTGAAGACTTTATCAACCGCCTCTATGGGGCGGGGGTAGGGGTAGAGTCTACAGCAGCTGCTGCTGGCAACGGAGCCGCCAAAGGCGGTATGAATCCTAACCGCGGACCTGCTGTGCAGGGAGCTATGGGGGGAGCCGACCTTCTCTCCTCCGATGCTAAATCGGTTATGGCGGAAGCGATGGCGGTCTATGGCGCGGCAGGCGACGCAGCAACCGATGATGAGGAGAGCCTTGCTGCACAGTCGGACGAAGCACCCATCATTCGCCTCGCGAACACCATCATTCAGCAGGCTATCAAAGAGAAAGCCTCCGATATTCACCTTGAGCCGGAGCTGCGCGGTATGCGTGTGCGCTATCGCATAGACGGCGTTCTGCATGAAACCATGCGGATGCCCAACTATATCAAAGCCCCACTTATCGCCCGCTACAAAATTATGGCGGAGATAAACATCGCCGAACGGCGCGTTCCTCAAGACGGACGTATTGGAATCTCCTTTGAGGGAAAGCCCTACGACCTTCGCGTCTCTTGTTTACCCAACCTCTACGGCGAGAAAATCGTCATGCGTATTCTGGATAAGAGTAGCGTTATGATTGGTCTGAACAAACTCGGCTTCACCCCTGAAGTGCAAGACCAAGTTATCGAACTCGCGCAACAGCCGAACGGTCTGATTTTGAGTACGGGTCCCACTGGGTCTGGCAAAACGACCACGCAGTACTCGCTTCTCAACCTACTGAACAGCGTAGAGAAGAATATCCTTACGATTGAAGACCCCTGCGAGTATCAGCTGAGCGGAATTACACAGGTGCAGGTGAACAATAAAGCGGGGCTAACCTTCTCGAAAGCCCTACGCTCCTTCCTTCGCCAAGACCCCGACATTATCATGGTTGGAGAGATGCGTGACCTTGAAACCGCAGGTATCGGAATCGAAGCCGCGCTTACCGGACACCTCGTCCTCTCTACCCTCCACACCAACGACGCGCCCTCCGCTACACTGCGTCTTATTGATATGGGCCGCTACTATCGTCGCGATTATGGCGCAACGTCTTGGTCGCCGTGTCTGCCCGAACTGCAAAGAGTACTACGATGAAGAGGCTGTCACCCTGCGTAGGTTCGGGTTTAAGCCCGAGACAGAGGGGCAGGTAGTGCAACTTGCGCGTGGCAAGGGGTGCGAAATCTGTAGATATACGGGCTTCAAGGGTCGCCTTGGGTTCTATGAACTGATGCGCTCCAATGGAATCATTCAAGAGATGATCGTACGCCGCGCCCCGCTAACCGACCTCCGGCAAGCCTGTAAAGACAACGGTATGCACGAACTTCGTGAGGACGGTTTGATTAAAGTACTTGAAGGACAAACCACGCCGGAAGAGGTTATGCGCGTCATCTTCACTGCTGGTTACGACGGTTAAGGTTTGTATCTTTTGAAGGTTCTGGATGCTATATGTAGCCATCCCGTCTAATCTCCCCCTTTTCAAAGGGGAGGTTTTAGACTGTTTTTCTTTCGTAGAGTTAACAGTAACACGATTTGAGGAGTGTTTCCCGTGTCCAATCCATCTTTTCCAAATAATCCGCCTCGACCACCAGGAGTACCGGGTATGCCCGGACAGACAGGGCAGCAGCCCATGCCTACCGGACAGATGACAGGGCAGTTTGCCCCGCCCGTCGCCTCGGCTAGAGCAAGGTCGTATGAGGATACTCACCTCGATGACCTCTTGCGAGCCATGCACGAGAAGGGGTCTTCTGACCTGCACCTTGCAGTAGGAATCCCGCCTATTATGCGCGTGGACGGCGGTTTGACCCCTCTTCCTTGGGACAAACTCACTCCGCAAGACTCACAACGTCTCATCTACGACATTCTGACCGATGAACGTATTCAGCGCTTTGAAACGGAACTGGAACTCGACTTCTCCTATCAGTTGGGGCGTACTGCACGCTTCCGCGTAAACGTGTACCGTGATAGAGGGAACGTCGCCTCTGCCTTCAGACAGATTCCGCAAAAGATACCTACCCTTACAGACCTCGGTTTGCCAAAAGTGCTCGAAGAGTTGACGAAACTGCACCGCGGTCTAGTTCTTGTTACAGGACCTACCGGTTCGGGCAAGTCCACCACTCTTGCGGCGATGATAAACACCATCAACTCCGAGACAAGCCGTCATATCATCACCATTGAAGACCCTATTGAGTACCTTCATACCCACAAATTCAGCATTATTAACCAACGTGAAGTGGGGCAAGACACCCATGCGTTTAAGAACGCGCTTCGCGCCGCTCTTCGTGAAGACCCTGATGTTATTCTCGTAGGTGAAATGAGAGACCTCGAAACGATGCAGATGGCAGTCTCCGCCGCAGAGACAGGACACCTTGTTTTTGCCACTCTGCACACCAACTCCGCGGCAACCTCTGTTGAACGTATTGTTGACTCCTTCCCCGGTGGGCAGCAGGAGCAGGTACGCCTACAGCTTTCCAATAACCTGCAAGCGATTCTCTGTCAGCAGCTCATCCCGAGAGCCAACCAACCCGGGCGCGTCTGCGCTCTTGAGATTATGCGTGCAACCCCCGCCATTCGTAACCTGATTCGCGAGGCGAAAGCACACCAGATAACCTCCATGATTCAGACCAGTGCGAATGTGGGTATGCAGACGATGGATCAGTGCCTACGCGACCTGTTTACGAAGGGCGTTATCACCATGGAAGAGGCGATGAGCCGCGCCATGAACCCGCCAGAACTTGAAAAGATGATTCGCTCTGTTACCATGCCAACGACCAATAGCCCCGGAAATTATACCCGTTAGGGCTTTCTTATCCTCTTTCGCTAGACCCGGAAGAGATACAGTTCTCATAGAGGGAGAGAGACTATGCCACAGTTTCAATATACTGTTCGCGACTCCACTGGAAATGTCCGTACCGGAACTTCCGATGCGGAGAGCATGGATATACTCAAGCGGCGTTTATCTGAGCAAGGTTTTCAAGTTGCTGATGTAAAGCAGACCGCACGCGGAAAAAAGAAGACCGAGGGAGGTGGGTTTGGTAAAGTCAAACTCAAAGACCTCTCCATCTTCTGCCGCCAGTTCTCTACTATGATTGACGCGGGCGTGTCGCTTGTGCGTGCGCTGGACGTTTTGGGGGAACAGACGGAAAACCCCAAACTGAAACGCATTCTCCGCGAAATCCAGACCGAAGTCGAGAGTGGACAGACCCTCTCCAAAGCCATGCAGAGGTATCCGCGTGTCTTTAACAACCTGTTTATCGGTCTTATACGCGCAGGTGAGGTCGGTGGTGTATTGGAAGAAGCCCTACAGCGCCTCTCCCACTTCTTAGAGAAGGACATGGAGCTTAAGCGTAAGGTTAAAGCAGCTTTGACCTATCCCGCTATCGTCGTGGTCGTTGCGATTCTTATTGTTCTTGGTCTCTGTACCTTCATTGTTCCCAAGTTTATCGAACTCTTCCGTGACTTGGGTGTGAAGGAACTTCCGTGGATGACCCAGTTCTTGGTCGACTTTAGTGACTTCCTTAAAACGAGATGGTACATCGGTCTTGCCATGGTTGCTATCGGTTGGTTAGCGATTAAGTACTTTGGAACGACTCGAGTGGGTAGGCGTGTTATTGACCGCATGAAACTCAAAGTGCCCGTCTTTGGTAAATTGGGGCATAGAATCGCCCTTGCACGCTTCTCTCGTACTCTCTCCACTCTGCTCGTTTCTGGTGTACCTATTCTGCAAGCATTAGAGACAGTCGCTGGAACGGTAGGCAACGAGATTATTGCTGAAGCGATTATGAACGCTCGTGCTCGTATCCGTGAAGGAGACAAAATCAACGAGCCGCTTCTCAAGAGCAAAATGTTCCCACCGATGGTCGTTCACATGATTTCTATCGGAGAGGAGTCGGGTGCACTCGACCAGATGCTCTCCAAAGTTGCGGAGTTCTATGAGGGTGAAGTCGAGTCTGCACTCGCATCGCTTACCTCCGCTATTGAGCCGATCATGATTGTCTTCCTTGGTGTCTGCGTCGGCTTTATCGTTATTGCTATGTTCTTGCCTCTCATCAGCGTCATTCAGAACCTTACGGGTGGCGGCGAAGAAAAAGGCGAAAAGTAAGAAGCCTGTGTGATACGAATTTAGGGGCAGACATAACCCGTCTGCCCCATTCTATTGAGGAGTGAACCCTGGACGCGCCCATCACGACACAACTTAGTTTTTGGCTGGTGACCGCGTTTGCTTTCGGTATCACTATTGGCAGTTTTCTTAATGTCGTGATTTGGCGTTTACCGCGAGGTAAATCGCTAGTATACCCCTCCTCTTCGTTTTGCCCGAACTGCGAGCATTCCCTCCGTGCTATTGACCTCGTTCCGCTTTTGAGCTTTCTGATTCAAGGGCGTAAGTGCCGCTACTGTGAAAAACCAATCTCGTGGCGTTATTTTGGGGTAGAGCTTCTTACAGGGTTGACGTTTCTCGCAATTACCTTTCAGTTCTGGCAAACTCCAACCAACTGTGTCACACTTCTCCTCTTTTCTGCAATCCTGATTCCTATCTTCTTCATCGACCTTGATACCTTTACGATACCTACGTCGTTGAATCTGTTTGTTTTTTTTATCCCGCTCGTTAGGGATGGTATTGGTATCTTACAACACGAACCGAACCATGTTTTGCTAGCAGGTTGGTGTCCTCGCTCATTTCTTGGGGCAGTAGTAGGTATCGCGATATTCGGTTTTATACGTGTTATTGGTTGGGTTTGGAAGCGGCAGGAGGCAATGGGGTTGGGAGATGTTCTGCTTGCGCGGGGCATGGGGGCTTTTCTTATCGCGTTCGCGCCTATCGGCTCTCCACCTTTATACCATTTTATGACATGGATACTTCTCTGCTGTCTTTCAGGGGCAGTAGTAGGTCCTCTTATGATTTTGTGGCGGCAGCGGGGGCAAAAACAAAAAAAAGCCCCCATTGAGGAGCCAGAAGAGGAAAATGAGCAGGAATATCCTGAGTCAAACTCGAACTTCGGAGAGCAAATAGGCGCAATAATCTACTGCCTGCTACTAGGCGACTTGGTAGAGTATCTTTTGGACTTAACTATAGCCGCACTGAAAAATGCCAAACAAGGGGTGGGCTATATTATTCGGGAACGTTGCATCAAACTGCGCGAACACTGGGGTGGACACGTTGACGAGGACGAAGAGGAGTTTGTGGTGGCTCCAACGGCTATCCCCTTTGGTCCCTTTATGGTGCTGGGTTTCCTGTTTACGGTATTTTTTGGCGAATGGATGGCACACGCCTATCTATCTTATGCCTTTCCGCCAAAATAAGTAGACCTAATTCTCTCCGATACGGTAGATGTATCAACAAGAGTCGAGGGGGTTGGCTGAAGTAAGAACCTGCCTTGTGTTAAGAAATTTTCAGGAAATTTTACCTGCGGAGCGAGAAGGGGAACAACTCTCGTCCCAGAGTCGTCCAAAATACAATCAAGAGTAGGTATCCTACTCATAACATCTTGTTGTGTGCAATACGAATGAAGGATAAGGCGGGTCTCATGAAACCATCGAGACATCTTAATAGGGGCTTTACGCTCATCGAACTGCTCACCGTCATCGCAATCATCGCGGTGCTGGCGGCGATTCTCTTCCCCGTTTTTGGGCGTGTTCGCGCCCAAGTACACGAGACCAACTGTCTAAGCAACCTACACGAAATCTATGTTGCTACGAAGCTCTACCGCGAAGACAACGGTAAATTTCCTGCGTCTCTTCTCGGCTTGGTTCAGAGTGACGCGCTAGGTTTGGATGGCAAGCCGACCTTCTATACGGAGATAAGTCCAGGGCATCCTATCCCCCTAGATCTAATTACGTATCGTCCGCTCACCACAAGCCAGAAATACCTCAAGGACGTGGGCATATTTCAGTGCCCGGATGCTGTGAACAACGCGACGCACAGTAGCGTTTCGCGTGCGTGGTATCCAGACGGAGTACCGCTTTCAGGGAATCCAGTGGACTATCAAGACCTCGTGAAAGAGAACTGCTGTAGCACCACCGAAATTCCGATTGGGCATCGAGTCCACTACTATACTTTTGATAGTTATGATACGGGGCTGATACTGGATGCTAACGGTAAGCCCACCACGAAAGTAGATACGGATGGGACACCCGTGACCCAAGAGGTTCACTATACTCTCGACTGGACGGGAGGTGCTGGTCCCAGTGACCCCTCGAATCAGTTGAAGTACCCTGATCCGCCTCAAGACAAAACCGTTTTGACATGGTGCAACTATCATGCAGGGTATGCAGGCTCCAGCAAGTATATGGTGCTTCTGCTAAACGGGAAAGCCAGTGCAGTTCCTGCTAGTCGCTGGAACGGTCCACTGACCTTCCAGCCCTACTAAAATAAGACATCTTCGGCGGCACGCGCTTAGGTGCAACCCCGCCCTTTGAACATGGGAGATAATCGTATGGTGACGCGAATGCCAATGAAAAAACGTATGCAACGGGCTTTTACCTTAACGGAACTGCTCATCGTTATCGCCATTATCGCGATACTTGCCGCCATTCTCTTTCCGGTAATGGCAACTGTGCGCGAACAGGCGCGGCAGAGTAGCACCATGTCGAATCTCTATTCGACGTATGTTGCGGCGAATCTCTATGCTGAGGATGAAGGTCACTACCCAACAACTCTGTTCGGCTATGCCGAGGTCGCCGACAACACGCTGAACCCTGCATTTCGTCCCATGTTGCCAAGTGAAATGGGAACTGTAAGCCCTGTTACGATGGATAATTTGCATGGAGCCTTTCGTGTTCAAGTAGGGCAACCCGGTGAGTCGGTGTTCAAGGGATACCTCTATCACGAACAGATTAAAGATCTGAATGTCTTCTTGAATCAGGTCAACCCTGTGACAGGTAAAGCGGTAGTCACGCCCGCTTACTACCCTATCAACTCTCCCGCAGGTGCAGGAGCCACCATTGATGGAAACGGTATCTTGCATGGCGGACAGTTTGTGCGCTGGATAGCCCCTGACACGTCTGTGCCGGCACCCGCTTGCCCTGTTACACCAGATAGCGAGCTACCGAACGCCGCTGTTTATGGTGGAGTTGCAAAGTTGTTCTATGCCGCAGATAGCCTGGATATTGGTCCTATGCTGACACAGGATGGGCAGATTGTGCATGATGAGTTTGGAGCCGTTGCCTATGAGCTTCACTACTCGCCCGACTGGTCGCACCAAATCGGTATTACCTGCGACGGTCCCCGCGTAACCCAACTCAAATACAAGAACCCGCCACAAGACAAGACCGTTCTAACATACGTAACGCACCACTCCGCCTACAGTAGACGCGGTACGGTTATTACTCTCCTGCTGAACGGTACGGCGCGCAAAATTAGCGCGGCGCAAGCCTTCGAGCAGTTGCCGCTGACTTATCACTAGGTCGCTTGCCGACCACTCGCTGTCCTAGGGACATCCCTCTCCGACAGGTATATGCGCTAATATAAGCCTAAGAGGAGCGCGAAAACCTTACAGTATAGAGCATTCGCCCTTCCCCTTGTGAAGGGGCAAGGGTTAGGATGGGGTGGCTGGGTGGAACGCGGAAGGCTTATCGCACTGACCCAGCCACTCCCTCTAAATCTCCCCCTTCACAAAGCTCACTGGGGTATGTATTGGGAGGGTTTGAGATGTGGGAGGCTTACCTGTACCGTCCCTCATTCCGTCCTGCGGACACCTTTCTCCCGATTCGGGAGAAAGCCTTGACCTATAGGCAGTTCTGTATTGCGATACATATTTTTAGGTACAGAAGCCATACATACCCCAGTGAGCCTTCACAAAGGGGAGACTTCTGGTTTGCTGGCAGGTTGTGCGAAACGCGGGAAGCCTTTGAGAGCCGTGTATCCGCTCTTCTTCTTGTGAAGAGGCAAGGGTTGGGTGTAACCGCTCTGAGTTAGCGTATGACCTGTGTAGGGGAGGGATGTGCGGCGTATCCCTACCAACATAGGGCTTAGGTGCAAGGAACTTTTCTCAGCCGAAGGAAGTCGAACTTAGTAGTGGGCGTTGTATTAGATATCGCCCGATGAACGCGCAAGCGGCGAGAGGAACGAGATATAAGATGATGAATATGCGAAGTCGCTCCCATAACAAAACTAACGGTGCTTTCTCGCTTGTGGAAGTCCTCGTTGCAATGCTGATACTGCTCATCGGAGTTTTATCTATTGCTCGAATCTTTCCGGGAGGCTTCCTGTCTATTCAACGCACAGGCGACCAGACCGCCGGAAAGACTCTCGCCGAAGAATCTCGCGCCGCGATGGAGAGCCTGGCAGAGTTGCCGCAAGGAATCTATGCCGTCTATCGTGATGTGAACGGTAATATCCTGCCCGATACACGCCCTCTACCTGATGAGATACTGGACGATAGTGTTGGTAATCTACCTGCGGGCATTCCAAATGATGCTGACCCTTACTACTACTCGAACATCAACCGTACCCGCTTTGTTAAGGGCGAGTCGGTGCGTCTACCTATTGGAACTCCAAACAGTGTGACGGGCGGGTATGGAGCCATCTATCCACTTCAGCTAGGTCCTGTCTATAACGAATTTGGAACAGACGGCGCGGGAAACCGTACCTCTACGGTGAAGGTATATGGTACTCCGTTTGAGCGTGCAATTCAGTCTTCTCTACCAACTCCTGATCAACCCGACACCACGCCGCTTATTACGAACGAGACGCAGTATGCGATTGACTACGACAACCGCAAAATCGCCTTCTTCCCTCGTATTGGAACAGGCAGGCGTGTCTTGCTTGTGAAATACGCCTATAACGTGGTGGATAGCGGAAGCGGTAAGGTAGTTTCTAAGACGGTTCTCAACGGGCAGTACACTATTAACGACCTACCTGCCGCAGAGGCAGACAACGCCAAGCCGACATGGCACTCCTTCTTTACAGATGTGACCGATAGCCAGATTGTAGGAGTGGTCTTACCTTCCGATTTCGACGGCACGCTTGGTCTGCGCCACAACAGCGATGAGATAAGCCGACAGTTCCGCCTCATTACCAAAGATGGCGGTGGGAATGAACATCTCACCTTCGCCGATACGGGATCCCTACCTGCATGGTCTAATGACCCCTACGAGTACGCATGGTACAGCCCTCAGTATGCCAATAGCGCGAATGCAGGAATTCTTGTGTTCAACCCATCGGCGCGTAGCACAACCGTGAATACCGCTAGCGGCAGTCAGCCCCTTGTGGCTCGTGCGGACTACCTGATATTCGATAATCATATCCTGCGCGAAGACAGAACCATTCCTAACAGAGCACCGTTCGAGATTAAACTCTCCATTTCAAATGTGCTGACTCAGGGTGATGTGCTTAACGATCAGACACGTTATAACGGAATGTTCCGCGACTCTGCAAACGACACGCCCTCCGTTGCACTAATTAACACGGCGACTGGCGAACTGCTTGAACCCTTTATCGGGGCTTGTACGGATGGCATTGGGAATGGGCGCGGCTATACGCTAAATGCGCGGAACGGCACGATACGCTTTAATGACGACTATGTAGCCGCGCATAACCTCCAACTCGCGAATATCCGCGTATACTACCGCGCTGCGAAAGAGTTTGGTGTGCAGATTCAGAAAGCCTATACGAACTATAACGTGACGCTTGATGTCACGGAACTTCTACCCTCTAGCAACAACGAAGGCGGTTTCTGTTTTGCGGGCACGGGTAGCGTTGGAGGTGCGACACGCATCTACTTCCCGCGCTCGGAGGCAGGAAAGAGTGTCACTATAGGTGACTACCATGTTGCGACGAACCTGGCAGGTGCAGGGCGGCTAAAGCGTTTTAATAGCGAGGTCTATCGCATTACCGCAGATGCTTCTGCCTTTGAACCCACGCTTGGACTGCCCTACATTGACCTGCGTGACCAGCACTCTGAAGCCGTTTCGGAAGCATGGTCTCTCTCCTCTGAGGAGACAGGGGCAGGAGTTGGTAATGTGCAAGGAATGTCGCTCAAGTCGCGGGTATTGTGGCTCGATAGTGCTACATCCTCGAAAGATACACTTGGGAATACGGTGATTTTGAAACGGTGGCGGCACGTAGATTCTGATACGCTGATATCTAAGGTCAGTAGCCGCTAGGGATCCGCCTACTTTGAAAGGCGGTCGGTTTGTTCAGGTCGGGGTTTTGAATCCTGACAAAAGAAGACACGGAGAGGGTTTTCCTCTCCTCAACACTAACACAGGCAACATAATCAAAGGGATAAGGCGGGGAACAGCCATGAGCGCCATCACGCCCAACATAATGAAACAAACTTCGAAGCGCACAAAATACGGTTTTACACTGGTGGAACTCCTCGTAGTCATCGCTTTGACTACGGTGCTATTCACACTGATTTTCAAGCCGCTGTTCGACTCGTTTAACTTAACGAGCCGCTCCGGTACGCAAATCGAGACGCAACAGTATGCGCGAAACATTACGCGAGATATAGATGCTCTGCTCTCCAGCGCGGTCTTCGTCTACGATAACGCGAATACGCCCATCAATCTGTGGGTGACAAACCAATCAGGTACACCCCAACCAGCACCGACGACCTTCGCGATGCTAGAGGCGGTTACTCCTGCGCGTCAGTTCGACCAACGCCCCGGCAGTACTCCTATTGACCCTACCACCAATACGCCCATCTATCCTGTAGGAAACAGCGCAGGAAGTAATTTCGCGCTGCCGTTGGCTCCTGGACGCTCACTGGTGCGCTACTTTATCGGGTTAATAGACAACCGCTCTGTTGACGATACGATTTCGGGAAAAAATACGACAGGTACTCCCGGAACTGGAGCCGGAGTCTTTACTCCGTACTCAAATAGATTTGAGACTCCTTTTGCCGCATGGGATAACCGCTTCACGCTCTACAGAGCCGAAGTTGCCGCCTATATTCCCGACCCTGATGATACGACGAAGTACGTCCCGAATCTAGGGCTTTTCCATACTAAAAATGGAAGCGGTGTTATCACCGATGCTAAGACCGATACCATTGAACTGCACAATAGTAACTTCTTCTACGATAACTCGTTGGCAGGAGGCGATGGCAACCCAAAATGGGCTATGCCCGGCTGGAATGACACCAATGGGGATGGTAAAGTTGAGATTTGGGAGAACTGGAAAGCGGTTTCAAACTCCGTTGTCAGTACGGTGAAGGTTGATCTCCTGACAGTAGATAGAGATGTGAACTCGCGCTATATTGTGTACGACCCAACGACGGGGCTACCCAGTGGTATGGGGACACTTATCTCTTTCGAGCCGGCTCATGTACAGAACGACCCGATGGTTCCCGGAACCGTAGACAATGCAGGAAACGAGTCGCCAAACAGTGCGGCAGTCACGTTTAGCCCAGCACACGCCAACTGGTCGAATCCATTCCAAGTACAGGTATATCGCCCTATACGCCAAAGTGGAGCGGCGGGCGAGTATCTCGATACGCAAGCCGATGCGCTTCAACCAGACGCAAATGGGAATCTGAACTACTATCAACTGATAGCACCTAGTAAAATAGTCCGTGTCACCGTTGCACCCGGTAACGACCCACCTCAAAACCTGAATGCTTTAACGGACGTAGGACCTCGCCCTGACCCAACAACTGGCGCATGGCTGAACACAAATCCTGAATATGCGTTCTCATTAGACCCCAAAACGGGACTTCTTAACCTAGGGTTCTCTGCGGGGGTTCTCGTTCACGATGCAGCAGGTCAGCCTCTGCCCTCACGCTACAGCCCTGTTGACATCAATAATGGGATGACAAACCCTATTGGTAAGCGGTACCTACGCCTTGATGTACTTCTAAATACGCTGTGGGACGGTGTGGCACTGAACCCACCCGCTGCGATTTCGCCCTTACAGGCGTTAGGCAACCCATCGCGCTTCGATCCTAGTCTGCCTCGTCAGTATTCGCGAGTGCGTATCATTCCTGGAACTGAGCGCGTCTATGGACCTGACCAGCGGCAGGGACTAAACTACGGGCATCGTATTCAGTACACACGCGTCTCAGCAATGGCTGGTGTCGTCGGGCTGAACGAGTATAAGATACTCTACGACGATGTACGCAACACAGGTCCCGCAGTAAACGGCACACCTATCACGATTGATAACCCACCCGCTAACGTTCGACTGGGATACATTGAGTTCAACAGTCAGCCTGATACTACCGACCCGACTGCGCCAAACTCGGCGAACGGACCGAACAGTCTGCCTCTGAACAAGACCGATAATACGGGAGCATTGACGCTCAACGCCGACCCCGTAGAAGTCTACTATAACTTCCAGATGAACAACATTCGCGACGTGGTTAAAGGCGACTACTTGACCCGTGAACAGATGAGTATCAAGATTGATATGCGGCTCTACGACCCACGTTCGGCACGTCCGCAAAGCACTCGCCTAGTAACAAAGGTAAATGTACGGAACCTTCCGCGCTAAAATGGTATCTAAGTAACTAATGGTGCTAGAGAGGGAGTAAACTCCCTCTGCCCTAATAGTCCAATAGACCAGAAACAAGTTTACTCCTGCTAATTTGCATGGGAGAACTCTCTTTTGGGGGAGATTTTGGTAAAAATGTCTGAACAAATTTGGCAAAAAAGCCCTGCAATATCGAAAGTTCGTGCTCATCGTGGGCAGACGCTCGTGATAGTTCTTGGCGTGATGTTTGTCTTGCTTTTCATTGGAGGCATCTTCGTCGCTCAGATTGCACGCAACCTTGTGAGTGCAAGTAGAAGTCGTGAAACTGCCGACTCGAAGGCACTCGCCGAAGCTGGCGTACACTACTGCGACGACCAGCTCATGAATAGCCCTGAAGGAGCTGACTGGCGACCTGTGCCCTCTGCACCGCTTACGTCTACCGCAGATCCTGCTGGCTCCACAGATCCAGACTACTACTGGCTCCACGACCTCGGCGGCTTTACGCGAATCCCCATGAAGGGGGGACGCACCCTCGTCCGCGTCACCTACGAGCCGAATCCAGAAGATCCTAATAGCAACCTTGTCAAAGTGGAATCCATTGGGCGCACTGGCGAAATAGGCAACGGAAACGACCCGACAGTCTTCGTTCAGAACGGAGTCTCACCGCGCCTTCGTAGTGAACTTGTAGGCTTCAAGCAGATTGGCTTGACCGACTACGGAATGTTTATTACCAACAAGACCCGCGCTTTTAGCGAAGCCGTTATCGGCTCCGCACCCATCGGTGTTACCGTGGCGACAGTATTAGGCGACCCTACACTCTCCCAATATCCTTCGGGATTCAGCAATGAGCCGAGCGGGACGGGAGGGCGTAACCGCCTTTTCGGAGCCGCTGTTCGTAGCAATACCAGCCTTAAACTGGTGGGAGATGTCTACGTCTTTGCAGGTTCGCGAGGAGTAGACGACCGCTATTTGCCAGAAGGCGTAATGACTTCGGGTAGCATCAACCTTGAAGCGACCCGCGACACGAACGGCGATAATGTGATTGATGAGAAAGACCATACCGCCTACCTCAATCAGCCGATAACTGCTGTGCCCTCTCTTACAAACGTCATTCTTGCTAGTGCCGACCCCAACTACAACTCCTTTAATGGGCTTGTGCGTGACGGAAGTACTTCCGCCGACAAAAATGGCTTCAATCGCGGTATACCGCGCCTAGAGCCTCCTGTTATCGATACCTATATTGGGGGCGTGCTTCGCTATAGGGAGATTACTAAAAATTCGGGACGTTGGGTGAACGGGAGTGGTGGACGTTATAACACCGGCGACATAGGGTGGGGGCGTAACGTCTACATAGACAACCGTGACGACCTACAACGCGAATCGATATCCGGCAACTCTAGCGGCTACTCCCTTCGCTCCGATTGGCTGAACCCCAACGCGCAGTTCGGGCGCGGCTACTGGCAAGGTCCCTTCTACAACCCGCCCGGTATTCTGATTGAGGGGCTAGGCAACCGCATTCGTATTACCCGCTTCGACGATAAGAGCTTCCTACTGCCGAACAATCAGACGACTACGGCACAAGGCGGCAAAGTACTAGATATTCCGCTCTCCGACCTAGAGCGTACCAACTACCAGTTGCCCGACGGTACGACACTGAATGTCACCCCTCTCGCACACGACGGCGACGAACCGGGCGACGCAACCAAAGGCTTTGGCGATAAAAACTCTTACGGCGTGAACCTCGTCATTATGGGTGAAGGAAACGTAAAAGTAAAAGGCGTATTTGGCGCAGTCACAAGCAGCACGGTTAGTGCGGAGAGTGCCAACCAGCTAAAGGTTGGGCGCGTACACCTTACCATTGTGACAGGAGGAACCGCCTATCTTGAGGGTAATGTTGTCAAGGGAGACGGCTATACCGACGGTACAAACACGATTTTGGAGCGGGCTTCCTCTATCGCCATTCTCGCGAAAGACTATGTCTGCGTCAACACCACGAAGTTTATGTCGCCCCAGAATGAGGTTAATGTCTGGACGCGCTTCGCGCAGGGCTTCGATGCCTTTAATGTAGAGCTTGGGCAGACCCGTTCAGGCTACGATATGAGCTTTAACTGGGGGGTTCATCCGAGCTTCTACCAGACAAGCGGAACACCTAGCCCGCTCTTCTTGTTACTGCGGCACTCCGCACTGGCTCCAGGACCCACGTTTATCAACCTCCTGCTCAATCCGGGGTTAAACGCCAATCCCGCCTACCAGTTCAATTCGCCAGGCTTGGCGACAGGAACCTATCCATTGGGCTTGAAGTATCTGCCGGGTAATCTCGCAACGCCCGTCTCCGACCCGTCGGCAGTCTCTCCGCGCTTCGAGCAGAGGGGCTTCCCGCTAGACCTGACGATGTTGCAGACAACACCGGGATACGATAACTCGCTACGCTTCCTACTGGATACTACTGCTGCCTCTAACGGTTCGAACATCTATTCGGGCGGCTCTACCGACTACCTACTGGGCGGTGCTACGGTTGCACCGATGGACATTCGTATCGAAGCGGTACTCTATGCACAAGAGAAGTCTTTCTTCATTATCCCTGGCTACGGCGCAAATCCCGACCCAACGGATACACGGCAAGCCTTCACTACAACGGGAGCGCGTCCCTCTTATAATATTGCGCCTGATGGAAGCATTCTGGATAGCCCCGTCGAACTGGCATCCAAGAACGCTTTCCCCTTCTTCGGTGAGCCGATAGACGTTCGCATCACCATTCAAGGGGCAGTCTCGCAAAACTATACTGCCTCTAGCGGAGACCAAGCGGCTTGGATGGCACGTTGGGGATATATCCCTGACCACTACGGCTCTTCTGGGCAGAGCGTTCCTGACATCCACTTGAACGGGGTAGACCCGCTAGGAACAGGGAACTACCGTGTGGACTATAGCCCCGGCACAAACCGAAGCACCGTCTACCGCAGCCCACAAGAGGGCGCGGCAGGAGTAGCACGCGGCTTGCGTTATCAGTACGACCCTGCACTCGCATACCCGTACCTGAACCCGACGACGGAAGACCTAAACACCCGTGCTAACCGCCTACAACGAGCGATGCGGTCGAACAGCTACGCGCCTGTAGTCAGCCCAACGGATGGAACTACGGTGATACTACCCGCTCTCAAGCAGGTATTGCCTCCTGTTCCGCGTCTGCCGCTCTGTCCGGGGATGCTCTACTTCGGTGAGACTGAGGCACGCATCGGCTCATAGTTTGTATATGAGAGGCGAGGCTACTTGGCAAAACCGTATGATAGTGTTACGAAGCAGTTGATGGAGGAGTATCCTCAAGACTGGCTCAATCCGATAGAGTTTCCCTTTGGTGATGTGGAGGCTCTTGATGCAGACTTATCGACTATTGTTGCGGAAGCGGACAAACTCATCAAGGTCAACTCGGCGCAACCCTATATCGCACATATCGAGATGCAAGCCTCTTACAAGCCAGACATGGCAAATCGTTTTCTGATGTATAATGCGGTAGTGGACTATAAAACAGGCTTGCCGGTAAGAACCGCGGTGATACTTCTGCGCCCTGAGGCGGATGGGCGCGTGATGCGCGAACCTTTGCGAAAGCAGTTTGAAGGTGAGATGCCATATCACACGTTTCATTTTCGAGTAGTACGGCTGTGGGAAATGCCTGTTGAGACGTTTTTGGAGGGCGGGCTGGGCGTTCTGCCGTTCGCGCCGCTGTGCAGAGTATCCCAGAACGACTTACCGAACGTCATACGCCGTATGGAAGAACGTATCAAAGCGGAGAGCGGTGATAGAGCCAAGATGTTGGCGGCAACGTATATACTGATGGGAGTGCGCTACGACCAGGCACTAACCGATAGCCTGTTTAGAGGAGTGATGGATATGGAAGAGTCAGTGACCTATCAAGCGATACTTCAAAAAGGCGAAGCAAGAGGTGAATCAAGAGGCGAAGCAAGAGGCGAGCGCAAGGCACTTCTATTAGTGGGTAAGAAGCGACTCGGACAGCCTAGCGCGGCTACCATTGCTAAAATCGAAAGTGTCTCCTCCCCAGAACGGCTGGAAGCGTTGTTATTGCGAGTGGAGGAAGTGGAGAGTTGGTCGGAACTACTTGCCAACGATAACCCTTGAAAGAGTTTACAAGCCCTGCTCTCTCCTCATGAAGATGAGGAGAGAGCAGGTGAAACGCGGTCTGTACGCATATAAGGTGGGAAACATGAACGAACGTTATATTCAAATAGTGCGACGGTTGCACACTCTCTGGAGCTTGGTCGTGATGGTTGGGTTGGCGGGTGCTACTGCCCTGCCCACTTTCGCACAAGCGACCAACTACGCGAGTACGCGCCAACAGATTAAGGCGTGTGTTTTAGTCTCTAGTGCCTCACAAAATATTGTGGGCATAGGACCTCAAAATGTCACACCTCACATTTTTTATGCGCTCGACAGCCGTATTGATGTGAAGCCCGGCGGTTGGGAGTTCACCAACCCCCTTGCGCCAAGTCAAGTCACTGCGGAAATGTACCGCAGATGGCAACTTCGTGGCGCAACTGACCCTGCCTTTACCTCTGGCACACCCGAATCGCTTATCTTCCGCATAGGAGCCTCTCTTACAAAAAATATCGGAGCTTATTGGGAGGTCAATCTTGACACGGTGACAGATGGCGATTTGCGGAAGTACGATGTCGCGTTCATGGCGTTTCGTAATAACCAGAGCGTCAGTTTCACGCCGCAAGAGCGCAAAAAACTGCGCGGATTTGTGGATGCAGGTGGAACCCTCATCATCGAAGATGAGCGTAACTCTAACATCAATCCCGCCGCACCGTTTATCGTTCCGTTGTCTTTCCGAGGCACGGTGATGAATCTGGCGCAAGATATTCGTATTGCGCCTGCACCCGGACAACGGCAAAACCCCATCCTCAACTATCCCTATAATCTGGAAGAGATAGATGTTCGCAACGTTGGCACGTATAGCGATTTGGGGCGGCGCGTACACTATGCACCCGGCTCAGGGACTACGCCCATCGACCCACGTATCTTTGCGCCTATTCTCCTGCTTCGTGGAGGAAGAAACTTCTATCTCTCCGCAGGTGACTTTGGCGCAGGACATATCATCGTTAGCTCTGCGGGGCTAGGACGCGCAGTGAGCGGCCCCATTGGTGGAGCCGACATAGGCGAGGGGGCAAACAGCGGCGTTGTGAGCGGTAACAACCTCATTAACGCGCTCACTCCCGAACTCAAACTCTCTTACAATATCTTTGCTTGGGCAAGCTCTGTTCCTGTTGAAGGCGGTAACGTGCGCCGCACTGGGGGTAACTCTGAGCATATCGGCACACAGATAGCCCGAAAGTGGTCGTCTCTTCCTAATGGCGGGAGCGGATTAGGGTCGGGCGCGGTGGTGTATAAAGGCGGGGTTTTCTACGTAGATAACCGTAGCGTACTGCACGCCTTTAAGACCAATCCGGGCATGAGAACCGATAGAAGCGGTGCTAGTTCCGACTCTGGGATACGTGACTATCAGGATGGTGCCCCTTTCGATGAGATATGGAACAAGCAGTTGCCGAGCGGGAGCGGAGTCCGCTACTCAACACCCGTCGCCTACAGTATCTTCAACAACAGCACCAATCGAAGCGTAGACATCGTTCTCGTTACCTCCTCTACAGGGATAACCTATGCCCATACTGCTTTTGCGCGTACCGCAGGGTTTCTGAACTCTGC
The DNA here is from genome assembly GCA_026392135.1 of Armatimonadota bacterium. GTDB lineage: Bacteria > Armatimonadota > Chthonomonadetes > Chthonomonadales > Chthonomonadaceae > CAIJLM01. Next base: position 5,621 of record JAPLCR010000287.1, on the reverse strand, counting down.
TCCCACGCTCCTATGGCAGTTCGGTTCTGGCGGAGGTAGCCTTCTCTCGGCACTGGGAGGTGGACTCTACCCTGTTCCTGTACCCTCTCCTGCCGTTACTGAGGGCGTAGTCTACACCTATACCTATAATGAAGCGGGCGACGCGAACCACCCTTGGCGCATCGCCGCTCTTGACCCCGTGACCGGTGTGAACCTTTTCGGGCTTGCAACAGGAGTCGCGCCTAGCGTGCGTACCGACATCAGTGCCGCGCTTCCCGGATTGCCTCCTTTCATGGGCTCGCTTACTGCGGGCTATGTACGCGATAGAGCGACAAGCGCACTGGATAAAGTTGTCTACGTCACCTCAAACCCTTATAATACGGAGAAAGCCGGAGCCATCAACACGCTTTGGTTCGCCACCAAAGGAGAGCCTCTGCAAGCGGTTCCCGGTGACTCCACAGGACGTGCCTATCAGCCGAACGGAGACCGCAAGCTCGTCCCTTGGTATGCAGGAAATGTAGTCTCACTACAGCCTATTGTCACGCTTATTACCCATGATGTGAACGGGAATGTCACCAATAGCCAAATTCTGGTCTTTGGAACGGACTACGTAGCAAACTATGTGGGAACGGGCGGTAGTCATCAGATGCAGATTCTGTTGACGAGTATCACCCCCGATAACAGCACGCAACAACTTTTGGCGGACTATACACTGAACTGGCCCGGACTTCCAATAGCGGGAACACAGGTGAACATGACCGATATGCAGAGGTTCACCACTGCACGCTACATTAAACTTCCCGCGCCCGGAACCATGCCCAAGTCCAACATTCCGGTAGGAACCGCAGCCCTCGACCGTCAAGATCACCTGGTAGTCTCCGCGAACTGGGACGACCCTACGCTACCGGGCAGAGTCTACAGTATGCGGGAGCAGTACAACTCTGGGAATTCAGGGGCTACCCGTGGGCAGCGCGGAGCAGGTACGGAAACTGCGTGGATGTTCGCGCCTCATTTCGGAGGCACGTTCAATGGTATCAATATGCCGCCGCGCCTTGTGAATACAGACACCTATAAAGGGCAGATTCCTACCGGGCAACAGTACATCTCCTCCTTCCAGCCTATCGGCGCACCTGCGGTCGTAAATGGAATCGTCTATGTAGTGGCGCAGGCGAAAGTACTCTACAGCAATCAGTCAACAAGTTTCAACGCGACACTCCTACTTGCTCTTCGCGCCAACCCGAATATGACCTTCTCAATCGGACGCTCTATCCCGACTAATGCGTCGGCAATTCGGGTAAGGCAGGTGGACACGCTCCAATCGGACGCGGCGAATGTAAAGTATATCACCCTTTCTGAAGGGCGTAATTTCTCAGTTGACCGCGACACCGGAACCATTAGCATTACCGATAGCATGGAGGCACGTAACGACGCTCTCAACACCTCTCTTCCGGTACGGGTGCTTATCAATGTACCCGGAAACGCGATACCAGACGAGGTAGAGGTTCGTGACCCCCTTACAGGAAATGGACCTCTTGATAACGTAGCATGGTATATGATTCTTCCGCAGGATGGAATTACGCTTCCGCCGGAGATACAGAACACTGTTCCCGCCAGCGGACCCTCTGTGATAGGGGATACCCTCTATTTCGGAACCGCCGACGGATATATTGCGGCTGTAGATATTCAGGGAGCCTCCGGCGGAGCGCAGGCTCAGACTTTTGCCAAAGGGCGTTACCGTTGGACAAAGACGGGCGTACTTCCCAACAGTTCGGACGGCACGCCGCTCAACGTTCCTATCATCAACCCACCTGTGGGAAGCGCGAACCTTCTGGCTAGCGCAGCGCATCAGGGTGTCTCCGCTCTGGAGCAGCAGATAACGCTGGTTGCCGACAATAACCGCCTCTTAGAGGTAGACGTGACAGGAAGTGCTGTATGGGCTTTGGAAGGAACACGCGCACTAAACCCAGTCTTTACATCTGGGGGACAGACTTCGCTTCTGCGTACTGCCCTGTCACGCCCAAACAGTGTGCGTCAAACGAGCCTGAACACCTTTATTATTGCAGACAGCGGTAACAACCGTGTGGTGCAGGTAGACAAGAGCGGCTATGTACGGACGGAGCTGAAGACCGTGAGTAATGGGCTACAGATTCTACGCCCAGGTGACCCAATCTCGCTAAACACACCGACAGACGTGCAGACCTATACCGAGTCTACCGGCTTCGATACTGGAACTCTCACCTTCTCCAACCTAAGAACAGGCGTGAACTACAGCTTTACAGGCTCTTACTATGCAGTACACTACATTATTGCGGATAGCGGAAACTACCGCATAGTAGAGGTGGTAGACGCTTTCCAACTCGACGGAAGACCGGTTCTTCTGTCAGGAAGCGACGGCTCTTCGGTTGCTATGCAGAAGCAGGTGGTTTTTGCCTCCTCCTCGCTCTCCGAGAAAGGCTCTTTCTACCGCTACCGCACCTTACAACAGTTTATAGACCCAACTAGCCCGACGAACGATGTCTTCCTTATTGCGGCGGTGGATAATATCCGTGTCAACGCGGAAGACCCCATGTCCAAACTGGTTGGCAACGCCTTCAAGACACCAGAGACGCTCGGCGGAGCTATTGTCGCTCTGCGCCGTAATCCGCCCGCACCTGCCAGAGACGGTGACATCGCTTTTGTGATAACCTCCCTGTCGTACTTGACGGCGAATGTGGATGCTATGGGGAATCCTGTCTATCGGAATCAGCCTCTTAGCAACCCCACATGGTTTAAAGAGTTTGATCTCCGTACTCCCGGCGGTTTACAGCCGCGCTACCTTCTTGTGGACGACAACGGGTGCTATATGCTCAAGCCGGGTGTAGACAGTAACAACAACGCTCTGGCTATTGTAGACTGGGCACTCACCGCAGACGACTACTACAAGATGACGGGGCGGCGGCTAAGGGCAGCAAGTATTCAGAAACTGAACCTTGCAGACTTCTACAATGGTAACTTCTACCCGCGATTTCTCATTACGAACCGCTATGTGGGAGAGGATAACGTTCCTGACATCTTTAATTTGGACCCCTTTACTGTGTTCCAAAGAAGTCAGGTGCGGGGCGAGGTCTTTGAAATTAGGAGTGTAGACTTCTACAATGGCGGTCTCCAGTCTCTGTATTTGAAGCAGGTTATCAATGGGGTAACGACCCTTGTGAAGAACCCCACCGCTTCTATTACGTGGCTCTTCCCGAACGAGACCATCATTGACCGTGTTGGGGGGATACCGGGACGCATCAAACGAACGGTAGGCGTGGCAGAAAATGCGACAACTACGTATTTATTGGAACAACCTACGTTCAGTGAGCGTCCATTCTAGTAAGACTTTAATAACTCAGCCCTCACCCCCATCCCCTCTCCCAATTCTGGGAGAGGGGTGACTGGGTTGAAAGGCGGTTCCACCTTATTACAACCTTGAGATATGCAGAAGCCCGTTGAGTACAGAGTATTCACCTCTTCCCCATTTTAGGGGATGAGTTGGGGGGACGCTCTTAGGTTGATGAGGGGTAGGTAGGTTTTCAGGCGGAGGGTAATAATGTATCAATACGCAAGCACAAAGCAGAGCAAGCAAAGGGACATCTCTATGAGGCTCCATCAAACGCTCATTAAGCGAGTTACCGTGTGTCTCCTTACAGGAGTAGCGTTCGCGCTCTCCGCAGGAACGGCACGCGCTCAAACAGTTTTCACCAACCTCGACTGGATTTTAGATAGAGGCAATACGGGGCTATACGGACCCGTAACGCGTCCCAACGCCGCCGCGCAAAATGCAGGGCATGGCGACCTCACTTCGACGAACTCGCACCCTGGACCTGGCGTGCCTCTCGCCGTCTGGCCCTTCACCCGCGATCTCGCGAACCTACGCGACCCAAGTCTGCCTACCCGCGTTATTATAGACAACTTCAACGCGGCAGTGGCTCCCAGCGCGTTCCGCACCAACCCCGTGACGGATATAACGGTGACTCCCAAGGTCTACCCTGTGCCGGGACAGTCGCGCTTTAATGGAACATGGACGGTGCCGCCTGCTGCCAATCGAACGCCGTTCGGAGGCTTCTCGTTTAGCACAGACCCTTCCGACGCTACTAACTTCGATTATGGTTATGCGTTCGCGACGCACAACGATTTTAGTATTCTACGTAATAACGGCTCCTTAACCCCCGCCACCCGCGATGAGTTGGCGACGCTCCCGAACGCATCTCCCAATATCTACAAAGTGGTACACAACGTTCTTGCCAACGTTGCGGCTCCTACCGCGCAGTGGAGTTCAGGGCAACTCTTGGGACCAGGGCGTTATGCCGTTGAGATGTACTCTCCCGGTGACGGAACGCTACTCGATAGCGGAGGAAACCTCTTTGCACACCCTAACGTCACTCGTGCCCTAGTGCGCGTCAGTTGGGTGAACACGGTCAACTTCTCGAACCCAGCAGATCCGTTCAGCCAGACCATCAATCAGTCCGGTGTGAACGATGTCATCAATAGCCGTATCTTCCTCGTTGACCTCAGTCGACAGGGTTGGATACGTCTCGAATCGGGTGGATTAGGTCCCGCCGCTTTCTCTTATGATGGAAGCACCGCCAATCAACTCGTAGTTACGCTCTACTCCGTTACACCGGATGCTCTGAACTCGCCGCTCTTTGTAAGCAGCCCTCTGGTAACGGCGGATGCAGTACGCTTCATACCCACCAATCTACCGACTCAGCCCGGTCTCGCGCTAGCAGATAGCGAAGCGGGTGTGATTGGTGCAGAGGGGCGTATTCTCGCCTCCGCACTCTCCACCAACAAATTTGGAGTTGCAGGGCGACAGCCTTTCTACTATGTTTCGCGTGAAGAGAGCCTCCCTGACCCGACGGTTCGCTCGTTTAGTGATCCAACCGACTCTACTTCGACAAAAATCGCAGACCCATCTGCTCAAGTGACTCTCCCTATCTTCTACTGTATTGATGGTAGAAAAGGGAACGTGACGCAGACGGGGATAGGTACAACCGACCCGCAGAATGTGGATACCTTTATCACTTCTGCCCAAAAGGTGGTTTGGCGCTATGTTCCTAGTACTGGTGTGCGCTTTGGGAACCATGAGATTTTTTCAGTACCTGTAAATGGCGTGGGCGGCTTCAATGTCACCAATAACTCTGCGGAAGACACAGCCTCCAATCCAACACACCGCCGTATCGTTTTCGCGTCTAAGCGTTCGGGAGCGTGGCAGATATACTCCATGAACCCAGATGGAACTTCGGTTCGCCGAATTACGAACAACGCCGCGAACGACACCGAGCCGCGTGTCTCTCAAGATGGGCAGCGTATCGTCTTCGTAAGTGATAGAGACGGCGACCCCGAAATCTATGCGATGGACTATGATGGCGCGAATCTTGTTCGCCTTACCACCAACGCGGCACAGGATACGCACCCGGTCTGGTCTCCAAACAAGGCACGCATTGTGTTCACCTCGAACCGCTCTGGCAACAACGAAATCTACGTGATGAACGCCAACGGTACGAACGTGGTGAAATTGACGAACGACGGCGCAAATGACAGTCAGCCTACGTGGTCGCCCGACAATACTCGGATTGCCTATGTGTCTACAAAGGATGGTAACGACGAAATCTATCTGA
>JAPLCR010000139.1 GCA_026392135.1 Armatimonadota bacterium | reverse complement strand
TGTAAGCAATTCTATCTGTCCAGCATTAACTTTCGATTGAGAGAAGCAGGTCTACGTGTATGGGGGAATCGCTCTTCGCTCACAGACCTTGTTTTGAGGAAGGCTCTTTGCTAGGATGGTCGCACCAACAAAATACAATTCGTTCTCGGAGGGGAGCGCGAAACCACTGTGAGGCTATTCGTAAACTCTATCCGTATGAAACCTATCTCTCACGACGCGCTTCGACTGATAAAAGAGGAAGCGCCGGGCTTCCTTGAAGCGGTGCGACAAGCCTCAGTGCAAAATCGCCAACCTGAGGAAGACATCGCTATCCTCCTCACCTTAGAGGCATTTCATGACGATCCGCTTCTGCTCTACGCCTGTGTTCGGTACGCGGAAAGCCAGGGAGTCGCCCTGACCTTCACTCCACTGTCTCCTCAAAACACGGACGAACATCCGATAGAGGGCTAGATATAGGCTTTCAGTTGCCTGTAAGCGACGCTATTTGTTGTTCTCAGTCGCCCAACGCAAAATAAAGGTAGAACGAAATTGGAGCGAGCGGCTTGACCGCCCTCCCTACTTTCCCGCCTATCCATTTTGCGTCTCCGCCTATGGAAGCCTACCCTCTTCCCAATGCCGCGCCTGAGTATGTCGAACGCGTTCAGCGCTTGTATCGCGAACGATTCGGCGTAGAGTTGACTCACGCAGAAGCGAAAGAGTTTCTGGAGCGTGTCATGCAGTTTGTCTACCTAACCGAGTTGGAAGATGCGTTACATCCTCTACGCGCGGAAATCGAGTGAGAGCGAAGACCGTCAAGTACAGAGCATTGACGACCAACTTAGGATTCTCCGAGAACTGGGGATAAGGCAAGGAATGCAGATTGTCAAGGAGAGTATAGAGAGCAAGTCAGCGAAGGCTCCCGGACAACGGGTTGAGTTCGAGAAGATGTTGCGCCTCATTGAACAGGGCAAGGCGGACGGGATTCTTTGCTGGAGCGTCAATCGCCTCTCAAGGAACCCGGTAGACTCTGGCAAACTCTCGTGGATGCTTCAAACGGGAGCGTTGAAGTGTATCCAGACTCCAGAGCGCGTCTATCTACCAGAAGATAACGTGCTTCTTTTTGCAGTGGAAACCGGAGTAGCGAATCAGTTTATTCTGGACTTGAAGAAGGCGGTGCATCGCGGAATGCAGAGCAAAGCGGAGAAGGGCTGGTTTCCGCATCGCGCTCCCGAAGGGTATGATAATGACCTCCGCGAACGCATCATCATAATTGACCCTGTGCGTTTTCCGCTCCTTCAACGGGCGTGGAGATTATTGATTGAAGAACGGAAATCGATAGGTGAAATCCTAAACATTCTCAATAATGACTGGGGATACAGCACTCGCGCCTCCAAACGCTCTCCCTCTGGCAAAATGCATACCTCAATGGCGTATCGTATATTTTCTAACCCTTTTTACGCGGGATACTTTGAACACGGCGGACAAACTCACAGGGGGCTTCATCCGCCTATGGTAACGTTGGAAGAGTTTAGACAAGTGCAGTTAAATCTGCGGGGACAGATTGGGAAGCGGCATAAAGGCAAACATAATTTCCCCTATGTAGGATTGATAGTCTGTAGCCGTTGTAAAAGAAAACTCACTGCATGCTTGCAACACGGGCATCTCAAACGGGGCA
>JAPLCR010000389.1 GCA_026392135.1 Armatimonadota bacterium | reverse complement strand
GTAGACCACTTCCACAGAATTATGGCGATTACTCCAACTAATCCTATCTTGATACCTTTCAGCCTCCAAAGCCTATTCATCAGTTCCCTCCCGTCACTCTCAAAGCTCGCTTTTGTGCAAATCTAGCAACACTACCCCGCTCTAGCCCACTACTACAGATAAGGTTCTGTATCTCTTGCCCTAAGTCCTTGTGATAGTCGCTCTTTCCGCGCTTAGCACCTTGACGCAAGGGGAACTCAAGTGCTAAAATGAGATATTCTTTGTATCGCTGAATTTATCTTCCTAGAGGCACTCTGAGTTGCTATTTTATACTGAATGAGTACAATCGATATTAACAACCGTCCTGATGAGGCGTGGGAGTGGCTTGCAACCAACCTACCGGAAGAGACAACTACGTTTCTTGCCTCCGCCTATATGCTGGCAAAAAAGTATCATCAAGGGAAAACTCGCTTCTGTAAACCGCAAGTCGAGCCGCCGCCCTACGTGGTACATCCACTACGTGTTGCCCGTATTTTGGCAGAAGAGTGGAAGTACACCGAAGTAAATGCTCTTGCCACAGCCATTCTGCACGATGCGTTTGACGGCACTCTGATTACAGAACGTGCCGACGCAGAGAATGAACTTCGAGGAATAATGGGGTCAGAAATATTTGAGGCGGTGCACCTCCTTACAAAGCCCTATCTCCCTACTACCCACCTCTCCGATATTAAATTCGAGCGAAACGCAAGGTACTTCAAGGTATTATTTGAAGCTCCCCGCTGGATACGAGTAGTGAAACTTGCAGACAGAATGGACAACCTGCGCGATGCCTGCCAGTGGGGTGAGCTTGATACGTGGGAACGCTATAGCCAAGACTCCATAGGTTGGCACCTCTACCTTGCGCGAAATACCTCCCCAGTGGCAGAAGTCGCCCTCTTCAAAGCCCTTGTGGATGGAGAGCGCCTTCTGCGCGGACGCGCCCCCGTATGGGCAGACGGACGGCTCATAGACCCCAAAGCGGCGAACCTTATACCTGAAAATACGGCGCGTGAATATGGTATTGTAGGAATGATACTACAAGAGGATGTTCTAGTCGTCGGGGTACGCCGTAGAACCTCGCTCAATCATCAAGAAAACGTGAAAGAGGCACTTCTTAACATTGAGGATGCACCCTACACGCAACTGCATCTGCTAGGTATTTCGGAAGAGGCTCTACAAGACGCTCACTCTGCAAGGCTTTTCGGCAGTTGAAAGGAACAACGTGACCCTCACCACCTCAACGCGCTTAATGGGAGCGCATACCTCTACCTCTGGCGGACTCTACAAAAGCCTCACCTCCGGCGTGGAGATTGGGTGTAGTGCCGTTCAACTCTTCACCGCAAGCCCTCGTCAGTGGTCGCACGCCCCGCTTACCGATGAACAGATAGCCGACTTCCGTAACGCGCAAGAGGAGACTGGCATCCCCTTCACCGTCGCGCACGACTCCTACCTTATCAACCTCGCCGCGCCCGACCCTGCCATTTTAGAGCGTTCGCAAGGAGCATTCCGTAAGGAGTTAGACAGAGTGCAACTCCTCGGCATTCCTTGGCTGGTAACACACATGGGGGCACACTTGAATCTGGGAGTGCAGGAGGCGATAGACCGACTTGTAGAGAGCCTGAAGATGATTTTGGATGCGACCGAGGGCTATCAGTCGGGTGTAGCGCTGGAAACAACGGCGGGACAGGGAACTGGGTTAGGAGCAACCTTTGAAGAGATAGGACAGGTTCTGAAAGGCGTAGGCGACCACCCACGCCTTGGGGTATGCCTGGATACCTGCCATATCTTCGTCGCGGGCTACGACATTCGCACTCCCGAAGCCTACAAAACGACATGGGCAAAGTTCGATGCGGAGATTGGGCGCGACAAACTCAAGGTTATCCATACAAACGACGCGAAGAAGCCGCTTGGCAGCAGAGTAGATAGGCACGAACATATCGGACAAGGTGAAATCGGCGAAGAGGCGTTCCGCCTGCTGGTAAACGATCCTACGCTAACGCACGTGCCGCTTATCCTAGAGACTCCTGAGTCGGAGACTATGCACGCCGTCAACTTGGCGCGTCTTAAAAGTTATCTGGAGGGGTAGGCTATGCGCGTTACGGTACTATGCTGGGGACATCTCACAGACTATTTTGGTTCGGATGGCTTTGAGGTGGAACTTCCAGAAGGCTCTAGCATTCAAACAGTGGTAACTCTCCTCGAACAGCGTGAACCAAAGGCGGCGGGACTCACACGCCGTTGCCGATACGCCCTAGACGAAGAGTACGCGCCGCTAGAAACCCCTCTATACGACGGCTGTACCGTCGCTATTTTACCACCTATGAGCGGAGGATAGAGCCTTGGCTTATGCCGCAGTTGTCAACGAAGTAATAGATGTCCCCGCGCTTACCGAGAGGGTGTCAGGCGTAGATAACGGTGCTGTCTGCGTGTTTATCGGGCAGGTACGCCGCCATTCACGCGGGCGCGAGGTCGCCTACTTGGAGTATCAGGCTTACGCGCCGATGGCGGCGAAGCAGCTGCTACGCATTGCAGAAGAGGCGGAGGCGAAGTGGAGTTGCGCGTGGGGCGTATGGAGCTATGTGAGGCGAGCGTCGTCGTTGTGACGGGGTCGCGGCACCGCGCTCAGGCTTTTGAGGCGTGCCGATACTGTATAGACACCCTGAAAGAGCGCGTCCCGATTTGGAAAAAAGAGGTCTGTCCTGACGGTTCCTTCTGGATAGAAGGGGAAGAGGCGATAGAGGTCTCCGATGTCCCCAGAGAAACTGGTTCGTAGCTTAGCGGCGATGCTCATTGCCGTTCTTATCGGAGTGGGAGTATTCCGAACTCTCGCACCGTATCTGCTTGCCCCTGCCTCATCTTCTAAGAGCTCTCCCGCGCTGAAAGACCTGAAAGTTTCACTTGAGGGCGATATACCTACACTTACCCAACCTCCCCAAAACGAACCGCGCAAGGCAGAAGTTCCTGTCGAATCTCTGCGGGGGCGTGATTTAGAACAGGCACGAACGAAACTGTATCGCGAAATAGTAGCGACGTTTGCCTCGGCTATCGGCTCCGCCCGTACTTCGCTTCAAGATGATGAGATGATGGAGATTTTCCTGCTTGCAGATAACGCCGACATTGTTCCCGTGCTGGTAGAGAATATCGTAGAGGGCGTGGCGG
>JAPLCR010000456.1:3528-5524 GCA_026392135.1 Armatimonadota bacterium | reverse complement strand
ATCCACGAACGCCACCTCACCATACTCACCTGGGGTTCCCCCCGCAACCAGAAGCATCTTTCCGTTAGGGGTATACTGCAACGACTGAATACGTTGCGGTAGTCCTCCTATGCGTCGAACAAGCTTGCCCACGCCCGTCTCATAAATCAATACCTCGTTATAGCCCCCAACGGCAAATGTCTCACCACTCGGTGCAAAGGCGAGCGCAAGCACGGGAAGCGGGTTGGCGTAGAAGGCAGGAGACTGTGGATGCTTTCGCGCTCCGAGAAGCGACGCGAAAGAGGCATTTCTATCCTCTTTGTCAAACTTCGCACCCTCCGCAATCCAACGGCGTACCAGAGTCACCTGCTCTTTTGAGAGTGAATCGTCACTTTTAGGCATTCGTAGCTGAGCAGTAGGGGAGGTAATGAGTTGAAAGAGACGTGACTCCTCCGGTCTCCCCGCGACGATGGGAGACGCACCAGAGGCACCTTTACGGAGCAGATTTTGGAAAGTCTGAGCGCGGTAGCCCCCCTGATTAGCACGCTCTCCATGACAGCCGATACACCTCCGAACGAGTATAGGCGCGATGTCTTTCGAGAACTTGACCTCTGAATGGGCGGATGTGGTGGCAACTAGAAGCAGGGCGTAGAGCAGAGTGCGGAGTAGTCCTTCTCTGTGTCGGGGAGGGATGTCTGGAGGACAAGGAGAGGTTAAACAGGATTTTTCAAGAAAATGGAGGTGTTGCATTGGTAGATCTCTGCCTTAATGCTGAAATAGGAACTCTTGCGTGTTAATGACTGCCCAGAGGAAGTCCATCACGGCTTGTTCACGGTTGTTTGCCCGTTCTGAAAGGTATTTGGAGGCGGTTGCACGCTCTTTTTCACTTGGGAAACGGGAGAGGGCGGCAAGATAGAGCTCCTCAATGAGCGCGGGGTCACTCTGCTTAGAGTAGAAACGCGCACCCTCTGCCGCTCTGGCATAAGCCGTTTGACCGTGTTGAGCAGTTCCAGTGCTTGCAGAAGCGTGGGAGAGTTTTGCCGTTCACAGGTACAGGCGGTGTCGCGCTGAGGTTGCCCAAAGGTGGTTGTGAATCCGGAGAGTTCGGGATAGGGACGCTGAGTTGCGTAGTCCATTCGCATATTCATTGAGGCGATGCGTTGGAGAAGAGTACGCGACTCACTGTCTGTCTGATAAAAATCACGTAGCTCTTGAACCTGCTCAGGGGTTCTAGAGGCTATAGGAACCGCTAACACCTCATTCACGGCGGCAGTAAGGCGACGCTCTTTGTCCTCGCCTACAGTAATGTCACTAGATGGATCTACAACACGGTAGGTAAACTGAGCGCGGTTTGCCGTCGTAGCGACCTGAATCAGTAGTGTGTTCTCTCCGCTTACCAGAGGGAGTACTATCTGTCGTTCGCCCTGTACAGGGGCGGGAGTGAGTGGTTTACCGTTGAGCCAGAGCCGTGCCATCTCCGCAGACCAGCTAATTCTGACGGTACGGGGTTTGTCTGAAAAGATCTGTCTTGCTAGAGTGGTAAGGCTGTAGTCTTCATTGACTACAGTATCAGCAATGGGAAGTGAATTCTGAATCTGTTCTAAATAGTCGGGGCGGCGTATCCATCCTTCGCCCGAACTGAGTGTGGGGATACCAGTGATGCCGGCTTCCCTTAGAGTACGGTTGGGGTCTGTGATGGCTACGGCTACTCGCACACGCCACGCATTTTGACGAATGGAAGCTTGTTTCAGAGTCGCTTCTGCCTCTGTTAGCCAACTTTCAAACTTTGGCGCGAGCGCGTTATAGTGTGCAGTAAGCGCGGTGTGTACCTCTTCGATTCTCTGAGGTAAGCTGGAGGCAGGCGGTAGCCCGCGTGTCGCCTCTCCGATGGCATCTTTCAACTGCTCTGCGGTAAGGAGGCGCGGCTTCGCATGAGAGAAGAGCATAGTATCGTCTTTGTTGAAGGCATTAGTGCGAGTAGAACGCTGATAGGTCTGACTGTTACAGATAAGCGAGA
>JAPLCR010000456.1:0-3523 GCA_026392135.1 Armatimonadota bacterium | reverse complement strand
TCACCTGCAAGGTAATCTAGTAGGGGGACGTTGGAGGGTGGGTTCGATGAGCGAAAGTCATCAATTGGCTCGACAACTCCACGCCCCATAAGATCAGCCCAAATACGATTGACCTCAACACGCGCAAAGAACGGATTGGCGGGGTCGGTGAGCCAACGGGCAAAAACCTCACGCCTGTCTTGCAGTTCAGAGGAGCTGGGTAGTCTTCCCCAAGGCAACATCTTCTCGCCTGTAGTAGGGTGTAAAACCTCACCTACACTCGCCAACTGTACTCTGCCGCTGTCCGCCTTCGTTCGAGCAAAGACGGCGGCAATCCGATAGTAGTCGCGCATCGTCCAGTTTTCAAAAGGATGATTGTGGCACTTGGCACACTCAACACGGGTTCCCATGAAAATCTGTGCGGTCATCTCCGTCCGCTCCTCTTGTGAGCGAATACCAAGAAAGTAGTTTGCAGACGGGTTTTTTGCCTCCAAGCCCTGCGCCGTCAGTAGCGTTCGTGCAAACTGGTCGTAGGGTGTATCTTGGCGGAGGGAGTCTACCAACCATGCGGAAAAACGCCCTGCCCGCTCCTCGCTTAGTTGGCGTGGTGAGACGCGCATTAGGTCTGCTTTTTTAAGTGCCCAAAACCGAGCGTACTCCTCACTTGCAAGCAGTGTTTTTATCTTTTTTGCACGTTTGTCAAGGGAAGCGTCTTTCAAAAACTGCCGAGTAGTGTCTACTTCTGGCAGCAGCCCCGTCAAATCGAGATAGAGGCGGCGTAAGAACTCCGAATCGCTACAGGTTTCAGACGGGAGGTATTTGAGTTGTCTGAGTTTCGCATTGACGAGCCTATCTACGCTGTTGTATTCTTGGACGGGCTTCCATACGAACCCTGCAATAGGTTCGACTACGGTAATAAAAATGGATTCGAGTTTGTCTAAGAAGCGGACACTGATAGAGGCTTGTCCACGCCCCTTCGCAATAATTTTTCCGTCAGGAGTGACATCCGCCACGGCGGGGTGCGAACTTGTGTAAGTAGCGATAGGGGTCACATCGCGTACTCTGCCGTCTGAGAACTGCGCCGTAACACCTATCTGCTGAGTCTTGAAATCTCCTTCGAGTACCCTACCTGCCGAGGGAGTGAGCGTGATACGGTCACAACTGACAGTAGAGAGTTCGGTGGAAGCCCCCTCTGCTATCCAGTCGCGTAGAACCGCATAGCCTATGTCGGTCTTTCTCAGGCGTTTCCCTCCAACGTGAGGAACGGCGAGGAGAGGCTTTTTAATGAGCAGGCTTTCGAGCGGTTCTATGCCATTGATACGCCGATTAAAGCCGTCACGAGTGAGTGAAATGCGGTCTATACGCGCGTCATAGCCAAAAAGGGAGAGTGAGAAGCCTCCTTTACCATGCGGAGAGCCGTGACAAGAGCCTGTTGAACAGCCCTGCTTGGTCAGAATAGCAAGCGTCTCCGTCGTGAAACGTATAGGGGCTGGCTTTGTGTAGTGAGATACGGTGTACGGTAAGTGCAGAGTACGATTCCCAATGCGAATCACAATATCGCCCTTGCCATCGCGAACTGCCTCTACACGTCCCCCCCGAACTCGGACAGCTCCTTGCTCCGGCACATCAAACTGTACCTTATCGGTGATATCGCGAGGCTCTCCGTTGACGATCCCAGTAACAACTATCTGCTGAGTATCTCTGCGCCCCTCCAACTTAATCTGTGACAGGGAGACTTCTATTTTGCCCACCCTCCCAAGCCCCAAAGAGTTATTGGGGGCGGCGTAAAGGGAGGTTGAAACGAGAAGGAATGCAATAAAACCAGAGTATGCTTTGATACTAGGCATAAATTCCGAACTCCTGTAGTGCGATATTGTGATTCGGTAACAACCTAAAGGTCAGTAACCTAGCCCCCTGCCACCTTAACAACGGTAGGACGCAGAACGCGACCATGAAGCAGATAGCCTTTTTGCAGCTCCTCGGTTATCGTATTTTCTGGTTGGTCAGAGTCTGCCGTATGCCCAATCGCCTCGTGGTAGGTCGGGTCAAACTCTTGCCCAAGTGCCTCAATGGGAGTAATCCCTGCTTTAGTGAGGAAAGTAGCGAGCTGTTTCTGAGTTCCTTGTACGCCCGAAACCAGCTTCTCGAAACTCTGTGTCTGTTCGGCAAACTGCAGTGCCCTCTCGAAGTTATCCAGAATAGGGAGCAGGTCTTTCAGGAGTTGCCCCGCAATATACTTTTGCTGAGCGATAAAGTCCTCCTCCTTACGTCTGCGATAGTTGTGGAAGTCGGACTGTAGATAGACAAGGCTTTTCTCTAACTCAGCGATTCGCGCTTGCGCCTCCGCGATAGGGTCTACTGTCATTTCGGCGGCGGAGTTCTCCTCCTGCTCCTCCTTTACAGCCTCATCAGGCGTGTATTGTGGCTCATAGGTGTTGTTTTCAGATGTCATCTGCTGTAATTACTCCCTCTTTTTTACTACTATTCAGAATTTACGGCGGCTCACGCCATTTGGAGAGAGTCGCCGTTAAGGTCAAAATGCGTTAATACCCCTACATCTGGCTCAAGTAGGTAAGTGATTGTGAAAGGTGATTTGCCATAAACTCAACGGCGACAGTCGCCTTTTCGTAGTTTATGCGCGTGGGACCCACAACGCCAAGAAATCCAGCAGGGCGGTCTCCTATGTGGTAAATCGCGGTGATAACACTACACTCATGCAGAGATTCGTAGTTGTTTTCACGCCCAATAATGACCGCTACGGTGTCGTCTTTCCAGACCTGCTGTAGCATCTTATAGAATTGATTCTTCTGCTCAAGGGCATGGAAGAGCATTTTAAGTCGCGTTACATCGTGAAATTCGGGTTGACGTAGTATCTGCTGGCTTCCTTCAAGGTAGAGCCGCCGCTGTTCGAGGCTGTTCGCCACCACTAGGTTTAACACACCGACAATCCGCCCCAAGGTATCTGCAAAGGGTTGAAGTTCGTTTGGGGTCTCTAGTATGGTCAAGCGACGCGCTACTTCGCTCAGCTCTTGGTTAGCAGCTACGCTGTTGAGGAAGTTTGTGAGATGTATCAGCATCGTCTCGTCTGGCATCGTCGTAAGCTCGACAAGCCGATGCTCCACTTGTCCTGTCGAAAACAGAACTACCAAAAGGACATTTCGGGCTACCGCTTGCGTGATGAGAACGTGATGGAGGCGGGTCGTCTCGGTAATAGGGTCAGAAGCTACCGAAAGGCATGATGTGAGAGAGGAGAGTATGCGGCAGGTGTTTAAGAGGATTGCGTCTATCTCATTGAGTGCGTTACGCCGCAAATTGTGAATGCTCTGCTCCTCCTCCGATTCCAAAGACACGGGCGGCATGAGAGAATCTACGTAATAGCGATAGCCCTGGTCAGTGGGGATGCGCCCTGCTGAGGTGTGAGGTTGAACAATGTAGCCCTGTTCGGTGAGTTCTGCCATCTCGTTACGCACTGTTGCAGATTTGCAACCAAGTGTGTGAAGTTCTATGAGGCGTTCTGAGCCTACAGGCTTTGTGGTCTGCACAT
>JAPLCR010000513.1:12132-13298 GCA_026392135.1 Armatimonadota bacterium | reverse complement strand
TCGCAAAAAGTGCAGACGAAAGCGGGGCTATCCGTCTTCTACCCGGATGTCCTTATCGTCTGCGAAGACCTACAGGAGGGGCGCGGGAACGTGATACTCAACCCCATCGCTATTTTCGAGGTTCTTTCTCCGTCTACGGGGCGGTATGACCGCTGCGTTAAGTTTGAGCGGTATCGAACTATAGAGAACCTGCAAGAGTATTTTCTGGTGCATCAGAACAAAGCGATGATTGAAGCGTATCGGCGTAGCACGGACGGAATATGGGATGTCAGCGTCTATATGGTCTATGTAGGCTTAGGAGCCATCCTTACAGTGGATAGCGTCGGCATAAAGTTACCGCTTAAAGAGATTTACCGAAGAGTGAGCCTTGATGCACTGGAGCTACCCGACGGCGAAGCGTCGGAAGGGCAGCATGACTAATATCACATGGTATCGCGCCGCCTACGCTCTCTTCAAAAAAGACCTGAGAGCGGAATTTCGTACAAAGACCGCGCTCAGTGCGCTAGGGGTGTTTAGCCTCTCCGCGCTGCTACTGTTAGCATTTGCTACTTCAACGCTCAAGCAGGTCATCTATTTCGACAATGTAAGCGGAACCACGCAGTTCGCATGGAAGTCGGCGAGCAAGTTCGGAATTTTGTGGGTCATCTTCTTTTTTGCGGCGTTTAGCGGACTAGGGCACTCCTTCGTCCACGAAGAGGAGGGGGGAACCACTACCGCTCTGCGCCTCCGAATGTCGCCGGAAGCGGTCTATGTCGGGAAGTTAGCACTCAATTTTGTTATCATCTTTTCGGTAGCCGTATTCGTAACGCCGCTCTATATGCTCGTCACGGACTTGCCGATAGGGGTTCCGTTTCTGTTTATACTGGTGATGATTAGCGGGTGCTTAGGGCTGTCGGCGGCAGCGACAGTCGTAGCGGCTATCTCGGCGAAGGCGCAGAACAAGGGCGCTCTGTTCCCCGCGCTGGGGCTACCGCTGATTGTAGTCTTTCTTCTGCTTTTAATGAGCGCGGGCACTACGCTATTTTCGGAGGTCGCGGAGATGCGAAACCCGCTACGCGATATTGGAGGGCTATTCAGCTACGCTGTCCTCCTGATAACGGTCTCAGCACTCGTATTTAGGTATATCTGGGAAGAGTGAGCATGAGAAAAAGCCAAGTAGGAAAACG
>JAPLCR010000513.1:0-12015 GCA_026392135.1 Armatimonadota bacterium | reverse complement strand
AGGAAGCCATGCTGTTGATACCCGCTGGGCAGTTCCTTATGTGGCAAGTTAAGGCATCTGAGCGTCAGCCGAGCGATAGGTTAAACGCCCTCCTTCACAATCGAGATTCCTTCGACTTAGAAAACTCGGAGTTAGCGAAGACTCTACTGATTGATGCGTTATTATGGGAGATAGTTCCGCTCCATCCTAACCTGAAAGTCTGGAAATCTGCGCCTCTGGAGACCGATACGCTGACCGGAACAGCGGACTATCTCATAAGCCCAAAACTGGCGTATATTACCACGCCGTTGCTAGGAGTGGCGGAGGCGAAGAGAGATGACTTCGTGCAAGGGCGGGCGCAGTGCGTATCGGAGATGGTCGCTTGTCAATGGAGCAATCACAGAGATGACCTTACGATTGATGTCTACGGCATCGTCAGCAACGGGCAGGGTTGGCAGTTCTACAAACTCACTCCCGCTGGAGAGGTTTTTGAGACCGACCTCTACGTCACAAACGACCTGCCAAAACTGCTTGGCGTATTAGATTATGTGTGCGGTGAGTGCGCGAAGAACGTCCCCTGACCAGTCTTCGCGCCGCCCCGAAAACGATGAAGGGATTTTTGTTATTCTATGGCGCAAACGACTCAATCCAACCGAAAAACCTCCTCCCCCTCCATACAGGGATTGGGCTGGAAGTACCTCACGGGCTTAATTCTCGCCTATGTATGCTATGGCGGGTTCTTCGTAGCGAAGAGCGGAGTGGGCTTTGCAGGGGATGGTAATGTTGTCCGTATCGTCTTCTTTCACGTCCCTATCGCCATTCTCTCCTACGTAGTTTACGTGGTGGCTTGGGTCTACGCTTACAAACACCTCCGCACCCCTCATCGCCTTGACCTTGACCGCAAGTCGGGTGTCGCGATGGAGATAGGTTTCCTATTCTGCATACTGGCGACGATAACGGGCAGCATCTTCGCTGGGGCGCAGTGGGGAAACTACTGGAACTGGGACTCGCGGGAGACCTCTATTGTCATCATGCTTCTGCTCTACGCAGCGTATCTCGCGCTACGCGGCGCGATTGAAGACCCTGTGAAGCGTGGGAAGTTGGCGGCGGTCTATGTACTGATAGCCATTGTTCCCGCAACTTTTCTTATCTGGGTAGCTCCACGCATCACCGACAGCCTACACCCGCAAGCCGTTATCGTGCGCCCCAAAAACACGAGCCTCGACTATAAAATGGTACTCTACCCCGCTTTTATCGGCTTTACCATGCTCTTTATCTGGATGTTCCAACTACGGGTTCGGCTTGTGGAGCTGACAGAGCGACGACGCATTAGAAGGACAGCATAGCCTTATGGGCACACTTGGTTTTGTGATGGCAGTTACTTTGATTATCTGGCTAGGCATTTTCGCCTACCTTCTCACTATAGACCGCGCCCTGCGTCGATTAGAACGCGCAGAGCAGGAGAACGACGAACTATGAAGACCGCATACATTATCGCCGCACTGGTGATCAGCATCGCCCTTGGCTTTACGATGTGGGCATTTAGTAGTGCCATGACCCCCTACGTTACTATTACACAAGCCCGTAAAATTGGAACTGCGGTTCAGGTGCGTGGGAAGATTATCCGTGACGCGACTCATGTTCCACAGTACGACATAAATGAGAAAGCACTGCGCTTCTGGATTGAAGACGCAAACAAAGACCGCATTGAGGTCATCTATAAAGGTGCGAAGCCCGAAGCCTTCGATAGTGCCCCCGAAACAGCGGCGCGCGGTGTAATTCGAGACGCAAAACTCTACTCAGACAGCCTTGTGGTCAAATGTCCGTCCAAGTACGAGAGCAATGAGAGTCCTTACAACAAGAAAGCAACTAGCAAAGCATGAACCCGCCAGAGCCAGCGATAAAGTATCTCCACCATCTTCCGGGCGATACACTTTTCGGGTTGTCTGTCCTCTGTACCCTCCTCACAGTTATCGGCTATATAGGAGTACTCAGAAACCCTGCGAACCGCGCCATGAAAATGCTGGGGCGTTTCGGGTATGTGGGCTCTGCCCTCTTCTTCATAGGGGCATTCGGATACCTCTGTTCGCTCATGTACAACCACAACTACACCTTCAAGTATGTTTTTGAGCATACAGGAAACGATATTACGTTCTGGTGGTTCCGCCTTGCGGCAACATGGTCGGGACAGGAGGGTAGCTTTGCACTGTGGGGATTGTGGACAGCTCTTATCGGCTTTTTGGTAATGGCGAAGGCAGGAAAGTACGAAGCGCGCGTTATGCCGTTCTACGTCTCTGTAGTCGGCTTTTTAGCAGCAATTCTGCTCAAAGAGAGCCCCTTTCAGGTAATCCCGCCCCCAACTGCCGCAATGCTTCAGGCAAACCCCAGTATCGTCTATCCCTTTCCTGAAGGAATGGGGCTAAACCCATCGCTTCAAAACTACTGGATGACGATACACCCTCCTACCATCTTCTTTGGGTTCGCGTCCCTGACCGTGCCCTTTGTCTACGCTGTCGCCGCGCTCATTTGGAAGGACTACGAGCGATGGGTTGCGCGAGTCATGCCTTATGCTCTCCTCTCTACAGCAAGCCTTGGGCTAGGGCTGTTCATGGGCGGCTACTGGGCGTATGAGACGCTAGGGTGGCACGGTTTCTGGGCGTGGGATCCGGTAGAAAACGCCTCCTTCTTCCCTTGGCTTGCGGTTCTTGCACTGGTGCATGGCTTGCTAGTACAGAAGAGCCGCTGCGGTATGGCACGAACAAACGTCTTTTTGGGGCTACTCTCGTTCAACCTGTTTCTCGGCGGCACGTTCTTAACGCGCTCCGGCGTGTTGGCACAAGAGGATGCAAATGGAATGTCCCTCTCCGTCCACGCCTTTGCGAATATGGAGAGTACTGCTCTCAAAATTTTGATGGCGATGTTGGCGTTCTACATTTTTGGTTCGATAGGGCTATTTCTCGCACGGCTACGTTCTATCCCCGTCCGCAAGACAACAGGAGAAACGGCACTCTCTCGTGACCTAGCCCTATTCATAGCCATTCTAATGATGTTAGTCGCGTGTGCTGTTATCGTATTCGGTACAACGACTCCCCTCTTCCTGCACTGGGCGCACAAGCCCCCATGGCAACCGGATGCCGCTTTCTATAATAAAGTGATGCTTCCTCTCGCCATCCTCACCTCGCTCGCTCTTGGTATCGTTCCATGGTTGGCTTGGAAGAAGACTAACTCGCAGGTGTTCCTCAAGAAACTGCTTGTACCCTGGTTTCTTATGCTGATATTCGGCTTTTTCATGGTCTTCTGGGTACAACAGGCACAGGCAAGCCTTGAACTCGTATTCGATAGCACCGACCCTTCGCAAACCAGTACACTCTCCTCGTGGCTAAACAGCCGTTCGGTACAGCGGCTTACGGTGGTCGCCCTGTCGGCTTTGGGCTTCTTCGCTGCCCTCTCAAACGCTATGCTAGGCTATCGCGTGGTACGTGCAAAACCACTCTCCGCGGGCGGCTGGATAGCACACGTAGGCATGGGGCTGCTGATACTCGGTATCATCGTCACAAACACCTACGAGCGCACCGTGCGCCTCAACGTTTTTGAAGGGGGCGAACCCACAGACGCATTCGGCTACAAAATCGGCTTCGAGAAGATGACGGGCGAACTTTTCAAAGAGCGCCCGATGAACCCCGATTATGATATGAATAATACCGTACGCCTCCGCGTCACCCCTCCGAATGCCTCTGCAAACGCGGACGGCACGAAGACCTTCACAGTGGAGCCGCGCTGGTTCGTACATAATCGCCACAGGGCTGCCGAATCGGAATACAAGCGCATGGTCTGGCCCCACATTCACAAGTTTCCGCTTCACGACCTGTATGTGAGCCTTGCCAACGAACCCCGCTACATCTATCAAGGAGAATCCCCTAACTCTGAAGGTACAACCTTTGACCTAAAAGAGAAGAAGCAGTTGGGTCCCTACATCGTGGGCTATTTCGAGAACTTTGGGGAGCCGGGCAAATTTATGGGGGCGCACTTCGTGCTTGTGGGGGCAGACAAAAAGGTCATTGAGGCGAAGCCGCTCATTGAGATGGCACAGGGTGCTGAGGGGATGAGCATGACCCCGCGCAACATTGGCATACCGGAACTGACGGACAAGAACGGTATTCCGGGCGTTATTCAACTCGTGCGTCTTGACCCTGCAACAAAGGCGGCTACCGTCCATATCAACCTACCGGAATATCAGGGGCGTTGGCTTATTCCGCTTGAAGTCACCTACAAGCCTTGGATAAATATCGTCTGGCTAGGCGTAATTATCGCTGTACTGGGAACACTCCTTGCGATGGTTCGCAGAGCAGTGGAGGTGCGAAAAATGCCGGATGGGGAGACCACTGAAAGACCGAAACTGGAGATATGGGAAGCACCGACAGAGGATTCTCCAAAACCGGAGCTGGTACTGGGGCATACTTTTGCACCGGAAAGTACCACAAAACCTACTAAGAAAAGAGAGAACCCGCTAGTAGAGTAACGTTGCTCGCTTTGTTGTAACCTAACCTAGTCTTTCTTTCCGAATAGAGAGGAGGGCTAGGGGTTCCTCCTAAAACCGCTCATCAAAAGCATTTTTCAGAGAAAAAATCTCCTGAATTACTCTTTTCCCTCTGTTTGGTCTATAGTTTAGTAGATAATCTCTTTAAGAGGTGCTTACTATGCTGATTCAGTTTTCCGTTGAAAACTTCCTATCCTTCCAGAAGCGGACTATACTCAGCCTCGTCGCCACAAACGACGCGGCTCACCCGACTCATCTCATCGAACACCCCTCCGTCAAAGCACGCCGCCTCGTTCGCGCTATCGCGCTCTACGGAGCGAATGCCTCTGGCAAATCCAACCTGATTAAAGCGATGAAATTCGCCCAAAACCTGATAGTGAAAGGCACGCCGAGCAGAGAGTCTATCCCCTTCACGCCGTTCAAACTCGGCTCCTCACAAAACCTGCCCTCTCGCTTTCAGTTCGTTTTTCTTAGCAGAGGGGTGGAGTACATCTACGGCTTTGCGGTGAACGCTTCGCGCATTGTAGAGGAGTTTCTCTACGCGAAGCCCAACGGAAAAGAGGTCAAGTACTTCGAGCGCATCACCTCTGAAAATCTCAAAACGGAAGTGGATACCGGGGCGATACTCAGCAAAACTAAGGAGATACGCCAGTTCCTGAAATACAAGGAGGCGGACACGCGCCCGAATCAACTCTTTTTGACAGCGATATTCGACGGTAACATCCACAACCGCACCCCTGAACTTTCCCCTGTAGTAGAGTGGTTTCAGATGGTTCTTACGATTATTGACGCGGACGCGCAGATTCTCCAACTCCCGCAACTTATCCATGTCAGAGAGGGGCTAAGTCCCTATTTGAGTCACTTTTTAAGTTCAATTGACACGGGTATCTGTGAGGTATTCGTAAAGGAAATTACCTGGGTTTGGGATAGGTATATGCCAGGCGTTTCATTAGAGAAGCGTGAAGAGATATTACAGGCTCTCCAGAACATAGCCCCCCCTGACACAGATGCAGGAGAAGTCCGTAGGGTATTGACTATTGAAGATGCCGATTTAACCTTCAATCTGTATGAAAACGAAAAAGGGGAGTTGCGCCTTCTGAAACTACTTTTGAAACACGAGGGAGAGGAGGGAAAACTCGTTGACTTTGAATTAGAAGAGGAGTCGGACGGTACGCAACGCATGATTCACCTTGCGCCCTTGCTACCCGACATCTACGCCGAAAACGAACGAGTTATCGTGATTGACGAACTGGACAGGGCACTTCACCCTCACATCTCGCGTCTCTTCATACAAACCGCCCTACAAAAACCCTTGCCGAGCCAACTTCTCTTCACTACGCACGACACGAATTTGTTGGATTCCGACCTGCTACGGCGCGACGAAATCCGGTTCGTGGAGAAAGAGCGGGGCGGCAACTCGCAGATATACTCTCTGGCGGAGTTCAAAATACGTCCCGATTTGCAGATTGAGAAGGGCTATCTAAACGGGCGATTCGGGGCAATACCCTTCATAGGAGACATAAACCAGTTAGGGTGGAAGGACGCGCCCGACGCGGAAAGTGCTCATGCGTAAAAGCCGCTTCAATTTGCGCCCCGCCCCTGTTCTGCTTCCCACAGCACCCAAACGAGAATCTAGCCTCTGTGTCATTGCGGTGGAGGGCGAAAAGGATGAACGCGCCTATTTCAGAAAGTTCGGTAGCGATAAATCAAGGTCATCACGCTACCAACGCTAACAGGCACTTCAAGCGAACCTCAGAGCGTATTTGACCGACTGATAACATATAAGCAAGAGAACGATATCGGAGATGGAGATTCCTCGTGGCTTGTGATTGATGTTGACCATCGTTCTAAAGAGAATATCGCTACTGTATGCAAAACGGCAAGAGAACAGGGCTGTCAGATAGCGATTAGCAACCCTTGTTTTGAGTTCTGGCTCTTCCTTCACATATTCGATGTAGGGGATCTTCCTCCGCGTCTGTATCAAGCGGAGGAGCTACAACGTTCCCACGATATGAAAGTGGCTTTAGGCTCTAACTACGATTTTCACCATAGACCTTACCACGCTTTCAGCGGAGAAGTTGCAGATGCAGTACGACGCGCACGCAACAAGGAGCAGGGAAGGAGCGGACTCATTCCTACTTTTCCCGGAACAGATATGTACAAAGTGGTTGAAAGCCTTCCAATCAAGCCACCCCAAAGTTAGTAATCGCACAACCGCATAGGTATCTACTCCTCTTCTGTGTGTCCACGAGGGCGCAATAGCTCCTCCGGCGGCACTGCGGTCTCGGAGGAGGGGCGTAGTAGTTGCTCAGGGGCATAGTCTACCGCATGAGAGGCACGCAAGAGATACTGACTTCCCTCGTTCAAGTCTGCCCGCCTGTACAGGTAGGGCAAGCACTCCTGTGCCTCCTCTACAATTCGCTTTTGCGCGGCGGTGATGGGGCGGGATTCCGAAAGCTTTTTTACATACCCCACAGCATTCAAATCTCCCACCTGCTCCAACGATTTCAGAATTGCGAATATCAAATTGTCATCTTTGCGCGAATTGGAAAGCCTCAGGCGACGATAGAGGCAGGCGCGTTGCCTCTCGTTCAGGAGGGGCGAGTCGCTAGACTTTAGGCGCGGAAGCAGACGCACAAGCGCGTCGCGTGCCGCAAGTTGCGCGGAGGTATCGGGCCACTCCAACACCTCCGCCAAAAAACCTACCCCCTTGACCGAATCGTACTGCGCGAGCTGTTTCATCTCTTCCGATCTACCGGGTAACAGAGTGATACGGTGTAGCTGAGAGCCGAGCGCAGACAGTAGAAGCCATAATGCCCCAAGGGTTGGATGCCCCAAACTAAAATTTAGAAACGCTTGAGTCCCTGTAAACGGAACGATAACGCACCACGACCCAATAAGGTACGGTAGGCGCATACCGGGCTGCATTGCCTTCGCCCTCTCCTCACGGATAGTGGTTATCAGGCTCTCCAACTCGGCAGGAACACTCTCTTGCGGAGAAACAACGGGTGTTGCCGTTACCGCTTCACCCGCTTCCCTTAACGCCTCTTGAGAAATCCGCGCCGCGTCTTCATTCTCTCGCATCTCCAACACATCTTGGCACGCCTTAGCGGCAAGGCGAACGTTACGCTTCACCGTTGTCCATGCCCTCATGCCAGAAAGCCGCTCTACTGCGGACAGGGCTTCAGTGTCTTGTAGGTTTTGTATGCCTTTGAGGAGAGCCAATATCAGGTCAGGCTCTGATTTGATATATCGAGGATCGAGGCGTTGGTACAGGGCGTACCGTTGAGCGGGAGTAAGTAGCTCCCAGTCGTCTTGAGTGACGTAGGGGAGTAGCATAGTAAGCAGGTGAGTGGCAATTTTTGGGGCGCGTGGCGCGGGCCAGTCTAATACCTCCGCCAGCGAACCAATCCACTTGGGCGTAGCTTCATGCACATTTAATGCAGTCCGCATCTGCTCATTCTGGTCTGTCACATTATAGAGGTGGTGGGAAGTCAAAAGAAAAAACGCATTCAACGCCAACCACTCCCAATTCCCCCCATAGAGGTTAGCCAGCGTCATAGCAGCAAAAACAGGGGAAGCAAGTAGCCAGAGGGTGGTGAGTAAGCCTCGCCCATGCTGAGGCTTCTCTTGCGCCAAACGCGCCACCGTGACACGCGCTTCGGCAAGCGCAGGAGGAAGGTGATCTTCTGAGGAGCCCTCCACTTCGTGTAGTATCTCTTCCCACTCCTCATCGCTTGTAAGAGCGGCTAGGAAGGGAGGGGCGAACTCTCTATTCTCTTTTTCATGCTCTAAATTCGACATTTTCAACCAATCCCCCGTCCCTCTCCGCCCTCATCCTGCCCTTCGGGCATCCCTCTCTCAGTTCTGGGAGAAGGACTTGTCTGCAAAGTAGTCAGGTTTAGTCTTTTGCCTAATAGGCGTGGGCGAGGGGCGACTAAACTTAAAGGTAGTTTTGTATAACGGCTAAGTACGCTTTCAAGCAAGGCTTTAGAACAGTTTAACTGCATCAAGTCCCAGAGCGGCTACGCGATATAGGGGCGCACTATCTCCCGCTCAATGGCAAGTGCTGCCCACTCATTGTCATCCGCGCCATCATAGATAAGCGTAAAGGGTCCCGAAAAATTCTGTTCTCTCGAAAGATCGAGGCAGTGGCGATAGTCTGCGCTGTCGGGTTCTCCGGGAGCTACGAAGGCGCACTTCGCATGGCACGACTCGGCGTAGGGCGCGATAGCCGCTAGGTCGGCGTACTTGGTCTCGCCGCCCCAGTTTCCAAAGTCGAGGTTCAGCCCCACATCTCCGTCTAGGCTATCTAGCAGTTCGTGTACGTGTTCGGGGCGCGAAAGCAGGTCGAACCAGTTCTCGGTGGTGAGGCGAACGCCTTGCGACTTCGCCCTATCGGCGAGTTCGCGCATATTTCGCTTACTGAGGGCTAGGTTTTCGGCTGTCGGCAGAGCCTTGCCCGCTATCACCCTAGCGCGTTTCGCGCCCAACTGCGCGGCGGTATCTACCCACTCGCCTACCCACTTCAAGTCGCGGTCAGAGTGAACCGCGTCGGTGATGTCGCCCGCATCTACAAGAACGGAGAAGAGTTCCACTTTTGCGTCGCTCAACGCTTGGCGCAGTTCGTTTAGGTAACTCTCTTCCCGACTTGGAATCTGAAAATGGCAGATTTCGAGGGTATGTATTCCCGCCGCCGCCACCGTTGCGGGAATGTCTAGCAGGTCAACCGTTCCTGCACCCCACGTCTCTGTGCGCCCTTGACGGGCTTGACCGGGCGAATCGGGGTAGGTGACTCCGATAGTTCGATGTAGGCTCCACGTAGAGACCGAAAACCTTCGCGGCGATGTAACAGGCATAGGAAAATACTCCCCTCTATAGTGATGATATGGTGTTCCAGTTTGGTTCACACAACGCAGAAGTAGGAGGCAAATAGTTGCCTCCTACTTCAAAAACACACAAGGTAAGGCTTCTATTCTGCGGAATCTAGGCGTTCAGCCTTGTAGCCGCCCTTCGACTTATCGTAGAGCCACACAAGAGCGAACACGATAACAAGCACGATGGGTATCATCGCTACCGCCTTGAAGGAGGTCTCTGAAGCAGAAGAGAGTATCGTGTTGAGTGTACTCGCCTTAGAGGTATCGGTCTTAGCCGCCTCCTGGAGTGCAGAGAAGTCGAGGTTTTGTAGCTTAGCCGATGCAAGTTTGGCTTCGTCGAAAATCTGTCCAAGTTTGGGAAGCACAAAGAAGATGGCGAGGTTTCCAGCAGACCCCATAATTCCCATGAGGAATGCACCGCCTTTTGGGAAACGCTCGGAGGTGACGGCGAGCATAGTGGGCCACATATAGCATACACCTACACCCCAAACCGTCGCCGCAAGCAAGCCCGTTAGAGTAGAGTTCGCAGTTGCCAGCATGAAGAGACCAATACCCGCCAGAAGAGACGAGAGCCACAGCAGACCAATCGGGGAGAGTTTGTGTGCAAGTGGACCCGCAAAGTACCGCATAACGAACATCAAGCCACTCACATAGACAAGAAGCAGAATACCGCGGAAGCCAACCGTGCGAGTAAGGGCGGCATCTACCCACTGTCCGGGAGCAAGTTCGGTGGAGGCGGTTAGGAACATGAGAAGGAAGAAGACGATAAAGAGAGGGCGTAGTGCCTCCTTAAACATCTCTCCACTGGAAACGCCCGCCGCGACGCGCTCTGTGGGTGGAAATTTGGTACCTAAGAGCATTACGCCAAATGCGATGGCAGGAATGAGAACAAGAATGAGTTGTGTCTTCCATCCAATTCCTGACGCGCTTATTAAGCCGCCTATGATGATACCGCCGGGCCACCACGAGTGTAGCACATTGAGTTTGTGCGTCTTCTCTTTGGGGTAGAGCGTGGCGATAAGCGGGTTAATAACCGCCTCCACAAGTCCGTGCGCCAACCCCATGCCGAACATACTTACCCAGAGCATCGTCTGAGCCCCTTCGCCAGGAGGTGTTACGAGTGTGCCACCAATCCCTGCAGCAAAGAGTGCCGCGGATAGTCCAAGCAGTTTGCCCATACCTAGCGAGTCACATAGAGGGCTACCGACTAACACGGAGATAGCGAAGCCGAGAAACGCCGCTCCTGTAACGGCAGTAACACGCGCCGCTGCGTGTGTAGGGTCGCTGGATTCAAAGAAGACTTTCTGAAGGTCAGAGGTGATGCCCCCGCGAATGCTAAATGCCATTCCTGCGGTGACTAGAGCGATAACGCTCAGGAGAAAAAGTTTGGTCTTGTCGTAAGACGCATGGATATCAGAGGTCGGTGCGTTCAAGTATGTCCTCCATTTCGATAGAGATAGAGACCTATTCGTTGGTCTTTAGTGCGTTGTGCCGTAACAAAAAATATGAGTTGAGAGTCCCCTCCTCCGCATTAGAGGTCTCTACCAATAGCTTGCGCTACTTTGCGTAGTTCCTGCATCATCTCGTCAAACTGCGCGGGCGTTTGCGACTGCGCCCCGTCAGAGAGAGCCTCTTTCGGGTTCGGATGCACTTCTACCATAATGCCGTCCGCCCCCGCCGCGAGTCCTGCCCGCGCCATCGCGGAGACATAGCGGGTCACTCCCGTTCCGTGCGCCGGATCAACAAAAACAGGGAGATGTGTTAGGTATTTTAGCACGGGAACTGAGTTCAAATCGAGTGTATTTCGCGTATACGTGCGGTCTATAGGATGAACCCCGCGTTCGCAGAGTATCACGCGCTCGGTTCCATGATGGAGCAGATACTCCGCCGCCAACAGAAATTCGTCTATTGTCGCGCTAGGACCCCGCTTGAGTAGCGTCGGGTGTCCGCTCCTCCCTGCCGCAATCAGCAGGGGGTAGTTCTGCATATTTCGAGCACCTATCTGCAAAATGTCCACATATTCGGTGACGAGTGAAACATCTGCGGGATCCATCACTTCGGAGACGGTGACGATGTTCAGTGCATCGCCAACCTCTTTGAGTAGTTCTAGCCCCTCTTTTCCTAACCCCTGAAAGGCGTAGGGAGAGGTACGGGGTTTGTACGCACCGCCGCGCAGTATTTTCGCACCCGAAGCTTGAACCGCGCGTGCCGTCTCGAATATCTGCTCGCGGCTCTCTACTGAGCAGGGTCCTCCTGTGATGACACACTGGTTGCCGCCAATAGTGACTCCTTTGAGCGTAAAAACAGTGTCTACCTTACGAAATTCACGCGAAGCGAGTTTGAAAGGGCGACTAATCTGAACAACACTCTCCACTCCGGGAAGGAGCGAAAGAGCTTCCGTAAGGTGGGGGCGCAGGTCAGGCGAGATAGCACTCGCTACGCCAATCGCGACGTGGTCATCACCAGGAAGACGTATTGGGTGCGCCTGAAACGCCTCGATTTTCGCGACAACCTCGTCTACCTACTCCTCCGTCGCCTCTACGTGCATCAAAACCATCATAATGAACTACTTTGTCCCCTTCTAAAAAGCCCCGCCTTGTATTTTTTTGTAGTTCGGTATCT
>JAPLCR010000416.1 GCA_026392135.1 Armatimonadota bacterium | reverse complement strand
GATATGGCACGACGTGTCAATCCGCTCCAAAGCGTCGTAAGCGTCGTCAATATCGCGCCCCGCCACCGTGATGCCATGATACGGAATGAGGCAGGCTATCGCGTGTTCGCCGCTTTGACCAGCGTTTCGCCTTTTTTCTGGTCAGGCGCGGGTTGTAAGGTGATATGCACGTCTACCTGCAACGC
Source organism: Armatimonadota bacterium (assembly GCA_026392135.1). Lineage (GTDB taxonomy): Bacteria > Armatimonadota > Chthonomonadetes > Chthonomonadales > Chthonomonadaceae > CAIJLM01. The sequence goes on along the minus strand of JAPLCR010000416.1, from coordinate 4,521 downwards.
ATTCAGGAATCGCGCCAGGCGGTCAATGGTAAAACCGCCGACCTTACCGTTCATCAGTAGAGAGACCTTCGGCTGATCGGTTCCTAGCAGGGCGGCGGCTTCCATCTGATTGAGAGCCTTGCTCTGAATACGCTGACGAATCGCGAACGCGAGTTCCGCTTTCGCCAACTCTTCGTCGGCGTTGGGTACGCCTAAATCCGCGAAAACGTTGCCGCTCCCCTTGACTACTCCCATAGTTTGGTTGTCTCGCTCTTTTGCGCTCATGGCTTTTTTCTCCGCTTTTCAGAAGGAGGCGAATCGTCGCCAAACTCTTCCGCGTAAAGTTCCTGCGCCCTTCTGTATCGCGCTTTAACGACCTCTATCTCATTTTGGGGCGTGGCGATACCGGACGGTGACTTCTTCTTGAAGACGTGCAATACGTAGATGGCTTTTCCAAACTTCGCGGTAAACACGCAACGATAGGTATCTGTATCGTGTCTCTCTATGAGTTTCAAGATGCTATTGCCTGTAGAACCCTCAAAAGGGCTGACATTGTTGGGCGTTTCACCCGCTTGCAACTGATACAAGCCATACCCGAAATCCTGGCGCACGGCTACGGGCATCTCCATAAGGTCATCGTGAGCGGCTTGCATAAAGCGCAAGGGCTTCACCGAAGCAGGTTTTCGGGAGGAGATTCTCATTACCTATTATGCTCTTTTCGGCATAAAATGTCAATGCCGTTATGTTAGGAGAAATTGGGATGTAGACAAGCCGCCTCCGTTTCAGGGAAGGGTTAAACTAACCGCTCCAAAATCGCCCGCGCCGTCAGGATATGGCACGACGTGTCAATGCGCTCCAGCGCGTCGTAAGCGTCGTCAATATCGCGCCCCGCCACCGTGATGCCATGATACGGAATAAGGCAGGCTATCGCGTGTTTCGCCAGTCTGTCGCGTTTGGGGGTGAGCGTCTCGACCACCGTTTTCGCGAGGGCTTCGCTATGCGCGGGAACCGCCTCCGTCAGTTCAATCGTCCCGTACTTCTCGGTCTGCTCGCTGGTGGGCGGGATGGGGCGGCGCATACTCGCGAATATCAGAGCGTTGTAGGGGTGCGCGTGGCAGACCCCACCCGCCTCCGAGAATGTCCGATAGATGGCGAGGTGCATCTGTGTTTCGCGAGAGGTCTCCCCTTCGCCCTCCAAAACCGTGCCATCTCCCAGCATCACCACAATCTCGGAAGGCTTCACGCGCCACTGCCGCTTGCTACCGGAATAGCGCGGCGTGCAGAGGATGCGCTCGTCGAAGCGGAGGCTAAAGTTGCCGCCCGCGCTGTCCAGCAGACGACGGTCGTAAGCCATTTTCGCGAGTTCGCACAGGTGGATTTTCGCGGTCTCTACACTCATGGGTTCACCATTCGCAGAGTAGCACTTGCGTCTACGTTCACCGAGCGAACGCCGTCGGCAGTCACCGTGACTATGTTTTCGATACGCACTCCGAACCTGCCCGATAGGTAGATACCCGGCTCTACTGAGAAGCACATCCCCTCTTGAAGTGCCAGCGCGTTCCCCGAGACGATGTAGGGCGGCTCGTGCGTGGATAGCCCGATACCGTGTCCTGTGCGGTGTACAAACGCCTCGCCATAGCCCTCCGCCGTTATAACGGAGCGTGCCGCGCTGTCCACCGACTCGCAGGATACGTCGGGCTTCGCATGGTTTCGCGCCGCCCAGTGCGCCCGATGGACAGTCTCGTAGACTTTGGTAGCGTCAGGGTCGCGGGGAGTGCCAAACGAAACCGTCCGCGTGATGTCCGAAGCGTAGTTATCCGAGAGACAACCGATGTCAATGATAACGGTATCACCGATTTGCAGACGCGCATTTCCCGTATGATGATGGGGTAGGGCGCAGTTCGCGCCGAAGCAGATGAGCGGCGAAAACGAGGGCGCGGAACCCTTGCGCTTGATAGCGGCGAGAACGCAGTCGGAGATTTCCAACTCCGTCACGCCCTCCCGTAGTTCCAGCAGAACCTCCTCGAAAACCTCATCAATCAGCCGCGCCGCCTCGTCCAGAGAGGCGATTTCTCCCGCTGTCTTAACCTGTCGCAGAGTCGCCATAAGGTCGCCAGCCGGCGCGAAACGCACATTCGGGAAGAGGCTCTGCAATCCTAGCAGGTGAACGCTAAGAAGTTCATCGTCCACGAGAACCTGCGCTCCTGCCCCAATTCCGAACTGCGCGAAAAGTGCTTGCGCGTCTGAATGCCAGCCGCTTTCGTCCGCCCAGCCGTGAACCTGTTTCGTTCCTAGCGGAGTCAGACGGGCTTGAGGCGCGTTCATGGCGGGGACTACGAAGGCGGTTTCGCCCTGAGCAGGGACGAATAGTCCCACAAATCGCTCATGCCCCCCCTCCCGCCATCCGGAGAGGTAGCGCATCTGGTCGGTTCCGGCGAGGAGGGTCAGCGCCACACTTTGGGCTTGCATTGTGGCTTGGAGGCGCGTCACGCGTGTTTGGTAGTCGTTCATGGGTATTTAGAGAGCCTTCCTTTTAACAGTTGTTCCCTGCGAGCTATCACCGACCTCGTAGCCGAGCGCGATGAGTTGATTGCGAAGCGCATCCGAATCTGCCCAGTTCTTGCTTGTTCGGGCGGCGTTGCGCTGTTCGATAAGCGCGAGAACTTCAACGGGTAGCGCCTCCTCTGTCGGTTGAGAGCGCTTGGCAATATCCAGCCCAAGTATCGCGTCGAACTCAATCCAGAGCCGATAACTGCCGTAAGCGTGAAGCAGTCCTACCGCTTGCGGTGTGCCTAAGTCGTCGTTCAGCGCATCGAAAACTCTCTGCCGCGCCTCTGGGTAGCCCGCCTCGTTCTGCGCGAAGGGGTCGTTTTCGGGGCGTATAGAGTAGACCTTCCGCAAGCCGGCAGTCGCCGCGTCCAGCGCCTCTAGCGAAAAATTTAGTTCCGAACGGTAGTGCGCTTGCAGGCAAAGGTAGCGGTAGGCGAGCGGGTCGTACCCCGCGTCTATCAGGGCTTGCAGACGATTGATGGAGCCGCCTGTAGACTTCGAGATTTTCGCGTTGTTGGTGAGCAAAAACTCGCCGTGCATCCAGTACTTTACGAAGGGGTGTCCGGTGGAGCATTCACTCTGCGCGATTTCGTTGGTGTGGTGGACGGGCACATGGTCTACGCCGCCGCAGTGAATATCGAAGGTCTCGCCGAGATACTTCATAGACATAGCGGAGCACTCGATATGCCACCCCGGATATCCGACTCCCCAGGGGCTTTCCCACTTCATAATATGCGTGGGCTTATTGGTGAACCAGAGCACAAAGTCGGAGGGGTTGCGCTTCGTCTCGTCCATTACGACCTCCGCGCGCGCGCCCTGCCTCTGCTCATTAAGGTTGAGGCGGGCGAGTTTGCCGTAGGTGGCGTATTTGGACGTGTCGAAATAGGTGGCTTCGGAGGTGTTGTAGGTGTAGCCGTTCTCCTCCAGCCGCTTGTTCGATGTTGAGGCGGGCGGTTTCGCTAAAAAAAGCCTCTTCGTAGAATCGCGCAATGTCCCAGGGCGATTTGCCCTCGCGTTGCGCGGCTACCTGCATCTTATCGTCGCCTTCGTCTGCATCGGTAGTCATGTGTCCCACATCGGTCACGTTCATCACGTGTTCCACCTCAAAGCCGTCGAAGCGAAGCGTGCGGCGTAGAATATCCTCGAAGATGTAGGTGCGGAGGTTGCCGATATGGGCGTAGTTGTAGACCGTAGGACCGCAACAGTAGAGCCGCGCTTTCGGGGGATGGAGAGGGATAAACTCCTCTTTGGCGCGGGACATGGTGTTGTAGATACGTAAGGACATCAGACCTGTTCTCCTACGGTGGAAAGTATTGGGAAATCTATTATACCCGATTTACCTTGAACCGTAGGGAGCGCAGAACCGTCTGCGAAGGAGTATAATAGAGGATAGAATCGCTTTACTTTGTAGTGAAAGGTAGGTTGATGTAGATGCCTTATACGCCAGAACAGACTTTCGCAATCCGCAAACACCTCTTCAATGCCTGTCATCCATTGAGTCCCGCCACCCCTGAACTCTACGTGGACTTGGCGGAGGCGCGGGGCAGAGGGGCTTTCACCACCGCCTTTTGCGAGCAAGTGCAACTTTCCGAAGGGCTATATGGATGCTATATCTTCTCCGGGCACTATGGGAGCGGGAAGTCGTCGGAACTCAAACACCTGTGCGAAAAGATACCAGACCCGCAATACGCAGGGGCGGCGTACCTGCCTATCTTTGTGAATACGGAGGAGTATCTCGACGAAAACGACACGCACATTCTCGACATTCTCTTCTCCGTCGCGGCGGAGATGGGCGCGACCTTCAAAAACGAGTTGGGCGTTGACATTCAGGGTTCCTATCTTTCCAAATTCCGGGTCTATGGGGAAGTTAGTGGGTTCCCCATGAAATATGCCATACTTTGGGATGATGCAAGATACGGAACTATACCGCCAAATTCTAGGTCTTGAGGCTCCCTGGCGTGTGGAGCGTGTAGAACTTGACCTCGCCAACGA
>JAPLCR010000076.1:3856-8256 GCA_026392135.1 Armatimonadota bacterium | reverse complement strand
CTATGGCTACGAAATTCCTGCCTCTATCCGGTTTCGGTGGTGAGGTTGGTTGGTAGAATGGAATAGGTTGGCTTGACAGAAAGCTCAAAACAGAAGCGGCTACCACCGCCATCCTCTCTGTTTTCTGCCCAGATGCGACCTTCGTGTGCCTCCACTAGGCGGCGGATAAGTGCCAACCCAATACGAATTCCCGTATACTTGTGGCGCTCCGTTTTTCCTAATGGCTCTGTTTCATAGAATATTCGCTCCAAGTCGTCAGGATGAATTCCTGAGCCTTGGTCAGACACTGCGATATACAGGTTGTCGTCGGTGGTATTGGTTCCGCGTATCTCGGCGACTACCTGCACGGAGGTTCCTTCGTGCGAAAATTTTATAGCATTGTCTATAAGCGTGTAGAGGATCTGCTTGAAACGCGACTGGTCTGCGGCTGCGTGTTCGGTGAGCATGAGTATATCGTGTATCGCCTCTTGAGGCTTAAATACGCCAAATTCCATATCTAATCGGTGTGCGTCTAGTTTTGCTAGCTCCAGCACGTCGTTAATGAGGCGCAGGAGCTGCTTACCACTCATGAGAATGTTCTCTGCAAAGCGTTGTTGTTTGGCGTTTAAGTCTCCCGCATCCTGTTCTGCCAGCATTTCAGAGAAGCCGAGCACTGCATTGAGGGGTGTTCTTAATTCGTGGCTCATGCTTGCAATGAGTTGACTTTTTGCGCTGTTCGCTATCTCTGCCCCCTCTTTTGCTTTTATGAGGTCTTCCTCAGCACTTTTTCGCTGGGTAATATCTGTAGCGATAACGAGAAGGTGTGTGGCGTGTCCGTTTGCATTATAGAGGGGGCGCTTGATGGTGTGAAGCCACTTTATCGCTCCGTTTGGCATGACAATGCACTTTTCCGGCAGGAACTGCTCTTGAAGAAGCTCCTGTTTGTAATGTGGTCTGTCCACACTATGTGCTTCTTCTAAGAGTAGCGGAAAATCCTCTTCTGTTTTACCGATAATCTCTTCGACTGTTACGCCGAGAAGGTCTGCTGTGGCTTGGTTTGCAAGCGTGAAACGCCCTACGTGGTCTTTTACAAAGATGATGTTGGGTGCCGTGTCTAAGACATTTCTCAAGAGGTCTTGTTGTGCGTTGGCGTTCTGCTCGGCTCTCGTGCGTTCGGTAATGTCTACAGCAACCCCAATAACCCCTTGCACCTCTCCTTGTTCGTCTACTATTGGGGTGAAATGGGTTTCAAAATAGATGCCTCGCCTTGAGACAAGGGCATTGTGGCTCTCTCCGCTCAGCGCACGGCGTACTGAAGCAGTAAAGGCATCGCTCTCTACAAAGAGGCTAGTAATAGGCACACCGAGTATTTGTGATGGCAGTGTGTTAAGTGCTTGCAACGCGGCTCCATCAATAAAGGTGAAGCATTCGTTTTTGTCGATTGAAAAAAGAATAACTGGGGCATTCTGGATGACCGTGCGTAGTACCTCTTCTCTCTGTTCCAAAGCCTTTACCGCCACTACTCTTGCGGTAACGTCCTCAAAATAGCCGAGTACACCAATGGTTTCACCCTGTGCATTCTGCATGGGGATTTTTGAAGAGTCTATCCACGCAATAGTCGCATCACGGTTTTCTATTTTTTGAAGATCGTGCAGAATGGGTTGATTGGTCTCAACGACTTGACGGTCAAGTGAGTGGTAGTACTCAATACGCTCTGAAGAGGCGATGAGGTCGTAATCCGTTTTGCCAACAATATCGTTGGGGTTTTTATAGTGGGCTTTGGCGTAGTTGGTGTTGCATCCTACGTACACGGACGCTCTATCCTTCCAGTAGAGATAGAGCGGGATATGTTCAATAATTAGACGCAGAAAGTTTTCGCGCTCATGAAGAGTTTGATTTGCTTGGAGCAGGGCAACAGTGCGCTCTTCTACACGCGCCTCCAACTGCTCATTCGCCCTCCGTAGAACCTCTTCCGTCTCGCGTAGAGCCGTCACATCCTGTATCGTTCCATAAGTGCCTATAGTCTCTCCTTGTTCGTTACAAAGGGGGCGTCCCTGCTCGTGTAGATACTTTAGTTTGCCGGTAGGCGTATAGATACGATACTCATGCTCGTACGGCTCACCGCGTTGGTAGGCAACTTCTACCTCTTTGGATACTCTTATCCTGTCTTCAGGGTGAATTCTGCGCTTGAAAATTTCAGGGTCTACTGTGTCTATTGAGGAGTTCATTTCAAGTATTTGAAATACCTGCTGGCTCCAAGTCAGTTGGTGTTGAACAGGGTCGTACTCCCAGTTGCCAACTTTTGCTAACGCCTGCATCTCTTCAAGAAACTGTTCGCGCCGTCGGTAGGCTTCCGAATTTTTGGTAACATCCTGAAGATACTGTATGTGCCGCGTCCGCCAGTAGGGCAATATAGAAAAATAGAGTAGGGCAAAGCCGGAAGGAATGATCACCGCCCCATAAGTGACTACGTGTGCGATAGGGGAGAGCTGTTTCTGAGGATTGGATTCCAGTTGGGTGAAGTAGTGCCACACCCAAGTCGCCCAGAGGATGTGTGCAAGTCCAACAGATGCGATGGTGATAAGAAGGGTACGGGGGACTGCTTTTGTGTAAGAAGCCTCTTCTGGCAGGGGGTTGTTTTCAGCAATAGGAGATGCCATCCGTAAAAACCTTCCTCTCTACAAACCTCACTGTCTTTTGCTCTGTTTTCCTGAAACGTGCAAGAGACAGATAGCACTGCATAGTCTTAATGGTTAAGATGCTCTTTTCATTATAGGATACTTTGTGCTGTTTAACCACCTAGAAATTGTGTAAGCAGGTTATGGTGTGACGTGAAGGGTGGTTTCGCGTTCGTAGTGTGCAAAGCCCGGTGCGGAGCCTCTGGGTTTCCGCACATATTTCCGAAGCGTATAGTCTACAGGAACGATGGAGGCGTGCTTTTCGCTGCTATGTTGTGCACACAAGAGTGCTGCGAAGTCCAGAACGGCGCGAGGAACTTTGTCCGGGTGGTTTTGGGTGCGGATAACGACATGGGAGCCTGAGGAGGCGCGGACATGGAGCCAGATGTCGTTTGGGGAGGCGAGGCGAGTAAGCAGGAAATCGTTTGCAGTAGCGGTTTCACCTATCAAAATCTCGTAGCCCTGTGGAGTATTCATACGTCTGATTTTGTGACCTTGAAACTCTGAATGTACGCGCTTTGCTTGTGCTTGGATCTCTGCTTCGTCGGTCAGAAGATGTGCATCTCGGAGCCGTTTGCGGAGCGCACGAACCATTTCTGTAGCGTGTTCCGCCTCATTTTCTAGTGCCTCTAGCTCTGCCTGTGCCTCCTGCAAGGCTTGAAGCGGCTTTTCGAGTAGGTCTGACTGCTCCTCTGCGGCACTGGCACTACTCTGCGCCCTTCGGTAGCGTTGAAACCACTGCTCCGCGTTCTCTTGAGGAGTGAGGCTTGAGTCGAGGGTGAGAGTGCGTTCTGGGAAGTCGGGGGCGAAGTAGTCTTGTACTACCACGCTGGTATCACCTTGTGCTATTTGCCAGAGGTTCGCCATGATGAGTTCGCCTACCTGCTGAAAATGTTCAGAGCCCTCACCTTCCGCCATCAAGGCTCCCGTTGCCTGTTGGCGATACTCCAGACGCTGAATGGCTTTTTGTAACTGCCCGCGTAGCGTGTTTGCTTCTTCTTGAAAGCGCGATTCACGAAGGATAACCTGATAGGAGTGATCAAGGGCAAGATTGAGGCTCGTTACGCCTTTCTGCTCTTCATCACGGGCTTGCAGGGTTGGGAAAGGGTAGGCGTAGGGCAGTCCATTCGGTGTTTGGATCAGTACGGGGGTGAAACGTCCTTGTGCGGTAGCCCCGAAAAGCTCTATCCAGACCTCCTTGAGACTCTCTTCAAGGGGGGGATTCTGGCTCAAGGCTCTCATTGCGACTTCACTAGCGAGAAACGGCGATAGCCCAGAGTAGGTCTGCATGAGCTTTTCGGAGAGGGCTTTTTGGGATGGCGTAGTGCCCGCCGTGAGTGCCTCTCCTATTTGGGCGAGGGCGGTGAAATCGAAGGGGCTTTCTCTGTCTGCCTGTGGCGGAGGCGACAGGTAGGGGCTGCCGGGTAGTATCTCGCGAAAACGGTTTACGCGGTGAGTGATGCGTTTCGCGCTGTCTATAATTGTGCCACTTTCGCGTACTAGAACGAGGTTGCTGTGCTTGCCCATAAACTCGCCTATCAGTTTGACAGCGATAGGCTCTCCTTCATTATCACGAGTCGACACCCGCATCTCAACGATACGGTCAAAGTCGCGTTGGATGACATCCTGTATGATTCCATTTTCCAGATACCTACGAAGAACCATACAGAAGTTGGGCGGTGTAGGGGAGTTAGGAGAGCGCGTAGCGACGCGGTGCATACGGGCAAACTTTACATCTATCGA
>JAPLCR010000076.1:0-3801 GCA_026392135.1 Armatimonadota bacterium | reverse complement strand
GGCGTGGGTTGGCGCACCTCTTGAATCTGACCACCGATGATTTGCGGGCTGAGCTCCGTGAGGACAGCGCAGAGTGTCAGACTGTCGAAGGGGATTTTTATATTTCGGTTTGGTTTCTCTATTACAGGCATGGCAACCTTTTGTCGTGTGGGCTATCTGTTATGGTAAAGATACCGCAAAACACAGGAAAGGAGGAATATATTTGGTTTCGCTCGTGAAGAGAGACTGATTTCCCCCTCATGGTTGACAGCAAAGGTGATTAAGTGGTATTTTAACACGCTAAGAAGGCACTTTCCACTGATGGAAAGTCCTCAACACTATCTCACTATTGAAGGAAGTCACTTTTTATGGAGTTCACGACCGAGCAGTCGAATCCCTGCACACTGGAGTTTACTATCAATGTTGACGCGGAGCAGGTGTCGCGTACTTTCGAGAGCGTTTATCGTGAATTTAGCCGTTACGTAAGCGTACCCGGTTTTCGCCCTGGTAAAGCCCCTCGCGCCCTCATGGAAAAATATGTGAATCAAGGGCGGCTACAAGAGCGCGTCCGCGAGAAACTCGTTGCTGAGATTGGGGAGCAAGCCCTTAAAGAGGCTGAGGTTGAACCCTATCGCGCACCGACTTTGGATGCTGGCGAAATTCAAGATAAACAGCCCTTTACGTTCAAAGTCGTCGTTCCTCTGGAACCCATTGTGAACTTGGGCGCATACACGGGTATTGAGGTAGAGCGTCCTGTCTTTCTCCTAACGGATGACATGGTAGATTCCCGTATTGACCGTATTCGTAACGAACGCGCCCGTATTGAGCGCGTAACAGACCGCGCCGTTCAAGCGGATGATATCTTGATTGCAGAAGTTGATATAGAAGCGGACGGTGAGGTCATTTCGCCCAAGCGCCGCCAACTCCTTAATCTCACAACCGTTCCTGCACAGGTTGCTGAGAACGTCATTGGACTTAATATCGATGATGAGAAGTCTTTCGATATTACTTTTGGTGACGATGCTCCTCAAGAGGAGCTGAACGGTAAGACCGCCACTTATACCGTCAAAGTAGCAAGCATCAGTGCGAAAAAGTTGCCCGAACTAGATGACGCATTTGCAGAGCAACTGGGCGTAGGTTCAATAGAGGAGTTCCGAAACGATATTAAGGCTCAGGTTGAAGCTGAGGCTACACGTTATAGCGACCAGTTGGCAGAGCAGAACATCATTCGCAACATCCTTGAGAATTCGGAAATCCACTATCCCTATGCGCTGGTGCGCGAAGAGATGGAGGATGCTTATCGTCAACTTGCCGCAGAGCTGAAGCAGATGAATGCTACATACGAAGTTTGGCTACAAGCGAATGGCTACACCGCCGAGGCGCACCAGGCAGAGGTTGAAGGCGTTTCGCAGATGCGCGTGACTACTATCCTAGCACTACATAGCATCGCAAAACAAGAGAACTTCCAGGTGACGGATGAGGCGATAGATGCAGAGTACAGCAATCTGCTTCAAAAGGGACGCATTACAGAGCAACAGCATGACGAGTGGATTGATGACCCTCAACGTCGCTTCCAGATTGCGAATGCCCTTATTCAACAAGACCTCCACAAGTTCTTGTTTGAAAACAATACGCTGAAAGATGTTGTAGAGGCGGAAGTGCCTAGCCCCGAAGAGTTGGCTGAGGCAGTCGCTGAAGACGAATAGCCTTTTTCTCCCCTTCCACGCTTGCGAGGAAGGGGAGGACTCTAAGTGAGCGGCGTTCTGCTCGCCCGTAGCAGTACGCCTTCAAAACCGCCCGGCAGGGTTAGCCGGGAATCTCTACAGGAGTAAAACGATGGAGCGCACTTTTCGCCCCCCGCATAACGTAATCCCTATGGTCGTGGAGCAGACCGCACGCGGAGAGCGTGCTTATGATATCTACTCACGCCTCCTTAAAGACCGTATTATCTTTTTAGGTGAACCCGTATCCGACCATCTTGCGAACCTAGTTATCGCCGAGATGCTGTTTTTGGAAAAGGAAGACCCGGATGCCGATATTGAACTCTACGATGTTATGCAGATCATCAAGTGCGATGTCGCTACCATTTGCGTGGGGCTTGCCGCATCTATGGGAGCGGTTTTACTAACAGCGGGTGCTGAAGGCAAACGCTACTCCCTCCCCAATGCGCGTATTATGATTCATGCGGTTTCAGGTGGCTACCAAGGAGCTGTCCAAGATGCAGAGATCGCGCTCAAGGAGATGGTGCGGGCACACGACACCTTGAATGAGATTATCGCAAAACATACGAAGCAACCACTAGACAAAGTTGCGCGTGATATGGACAGAGACTATTTTATGTCTGCACAAGAGGCACTGGAATACCGGCTTATTGATAAAATACCTGAAAAACTGGACAGGTAGTAGCCGATAATAATGCACCATTAATGTTCACGGGATGAGTATGCCCGTGAGTGGACTCAGGGAGAACCTACTTTGCCTAGAGAGTTCGACAAGAACGATAGCCGCTGTCTTCTCTGCGGAAAGACGCGTGACCAGGTCAAAAAACTGATTATTGGAGTGTACGGCGGAGTCTGCCTAGACTGCGTTGAATCGTGTAATGAGATTATACGCATAGACCCCCAGATGAACGACCAAGCGTCGTTGCCGCCCCCGGGAAGCGTTCCTAAGCCGAAAGAGATATTCCGCTTTCTGAGCCAGTACGTGGTAGGGCAAGAGCGCTCAAAGCGATCTTTAGCGGTTGCGGTATATAATCACTACAAGCGTATTGGCGCAATGGCAGGCGATGTCGAACTGCAAAAAAGCAACATTCTACTATTGGGACCTACAGGCTCTGGTAAGACGTTGCTAGCACAGACGCTAGCGCGTATGTTGAACGTACCCTTTGCGATTGCAGACGCGACTACGCTGACTGAAGCCGGTTATGTGGGCGAAGATGTAGAGAACATTCTTCTCAAGCTGCTACAGTCTGCGGAGAGTATGAATCCGGGTGGGAACCTTGACCAGGTGATTAAGAGCGCACAGCGCGGTATTATCTACATTGACGAGATTGACAAAATATCGCGAAAAAGCGAGAACGCTTCTATTACCCGTGATGTGAGCGGTGAAGGCGTTCAGCAAGCACTTCTGAAAATTCTGGAAGGCTCTATCGCAAATGTTCCGCCACAGGGTGGGCGCAAACACCCACAGCAAGAGTATATTCAGGTAGATACTTCTAGTATTCTCTTTATCTGCGCGGGTGCATTTGAGGGTTTGACCGAAATCATCGAGCGGCGTATCCATCATCGCTCTATGGGGATTCGGGCAAGCGTTGGCTCGAAGGAGGAGCGTGAAGTCCAAAAGAGTACTATACTCCAACACGTTGTTCCTGAAGACCTCTTGAAGTTTGGGCTGATACCCGAATTTATAGGTAGGCTTCCTGTAGTTGCGACTCTTGACCCCTTGGATGAAGAGTCGATGATACGGATACTGGTAGAGCCGCGTAATGCGCTGGTCAAACAGTATAAGCGATTCTTTGAGTACGATGGTGTCGAACTGATATTTGAAGAGGGGGCGGTGCGTGCTATCGCGCAGGAGGCTATCAAACGTAGCACGGGCGCGCGCGCACTCCGCACCATCATCGAAGAGGTAATGCTCAATATCATGTATGAGATTCCCTCTGCCACGGATATCAAGCGTGTGGTGATTGAGGAGCGTACTGTCCGAGAGCGTGTTGAGCCAAAAGTCGTTACGGCGGCAGAGTTACGTCAGGCATCTTAGAGGTACCTACTGAGAGATGAAAATTCGGGCTGTCCTGTACAGGACAGCCCGAATTAGCGTTTG
>JAPLCR010000175.1 GCA_026392135.1 Armatimonadota bacterium | reverse complement strand
CCAGCAGGCATTCGCCCCGACATCATTCCAGCCATCATGTTCGCAGGAGGACCACCCGGTGCGCCGCCGCCCATGCCTTGAGGCATACGACCTGCCATCATACCAGCCATACCGCCACCACCAGGAGCACCTCCGCCGCCCGTCATAGCAGCCATACCGCCGCCACCGCCGCCTTGCCGTGCATCCAGAATACCCTTGATACCGCCTGTCTTATCGCCTTTGGCATCAAGCGCATAAGCGAATTCAACAACATCATCTGCGGCAAAAATACGAGTGGGCGCACCATAGCGGGCTAGCACCGACTTGTAACTTTGCAGGATACGAATACCTGCAAGGCTCTTTTCAATTCCACTTGCACTCTTCGTACCAGACTGTGCATAGGCAGAGGAGGCGAGAGAGCCTATGACAAGCCCCGTACAGAGAACACGAGCGAGGTTGATTGAGTTCTTCATTATTATTGGTTCTCCCCAGTGGCATCCGCCGCATCCTGCATTGCTTCAGGGCTAGGAGCGGGCTTCGTTGAAACACCCAAAGTAATTCCAACTACCTGATCTTTCACGAGTTGGAAAGCAAGAGCCTGTTTAGGTCCTGCGTCATAGCGGAAAGTCTGTACCCCTCCAAGCTGCTCGCCATTGTTGCTCCAGCCATACACACGGAGCAATCGACCTAGCGCATCACCGAGGCTAACCCCTTTATTCGTGGGCTGTCCGCCTGCGTAGCCGTACTCTTGAATCTGAATGACTTTACCCGACTTGTTAAAGAGGAAGCCAACGTGAGTAATAATTCTTCGCTCTCGGTTTTTGGGGTCAATTTTGGTAATGGTATACCACCAGAAGGCTTCGCCCAGATCCACCTGTGCCTGTTGATTTGCACCTGCTCCAGCGGCTCCGCCCCCATCGCCGCCAGCACCTAGCGCCGCCATCGAACCCATCTTACCACCGCCGCCAAATCCAGGAAGACCGCCAGCACCTGAAGGCATACCGCCAGGGGCACCGCCCACGCCAGCAGGCATTCGCCCCGACATCATTCCAGCCATCATGTTCGCAGGAGGACCACCCGGTGCGCCGCCGCCCATGCCTTGAGGCATACGACCTGCCATCATACCAGACATCATGCCCGCCATGCCACCACCGCCAGCACCTCCGCCGCCCGTCATACCACCACCGCCTGCAAGGCTGTTTTGTGCCTTTGCAACGGTGTTAGGAGCAGATATTTCGCCGCCGCCGCGAACCTCTGTAGGAGGACCGAACTTCTTAAGAACGGTCTTATAAGAGTCGTAAAGGCGAACTCCCAAAAGGGACTGAACCCCTTTGGTTTGTGCATTAACAGGGCAAGACCCCACGCCCACAAGGGCTAGGGTTCCCAAAACAACTAATCCACCTTTGAAGCCATTTCGTTTCAGCATTATGGAACTCCCTCCTCCTGACACCCTTAAAAAGCGTCGGGATGGTACGTATCGCAGATTGAATCGAGAGAGAAGCAGTCTCCCCCGCGTTGATTGTTCGATTCGAGAATATCATCGGGCATTCCTGCCCTAAATTACACTATCACACGAAATTTTATTCCGCGATGCGTCGTTTTTTCGTGTTTTGGGCGCGTAGTGCGTCCCGTTCACTCTGTTTCGCACTTTGCAGGCGACTTTCGAGTGTTTTCTTCGCCACCTCTTGAGCGTTAATAACCTCCGCCCCATACACATCTACCGTCCAAAACCCAGAGGTAATTCCCCATTTCTGTACGGCAGCGGCTACTGCATCGCTCCAGTTACCACCCGGGGGGCGAAGGAAGTGCGGAATCTTCCCTGTTGCCAAAAATGCCGCCGCTTGGGTCTCTACAATCTCTCGCTCAAGATCAGTAGGAGTGAGCTTCGTAAGATTACGATGGGTATAGCTATGATTCGCTATCTCCATACCCATATCCACAATTCTCTTCGTAAGGTTCGGGTTTGCTGTAACGTGGCGCCCTATCACGAAAAACGTCGAAGGGGCTTTCGCGTCTGCAAGCATCTCTAGTAACGGCTCCGTCATACCCGGCTTAGGTCCGTCATCAAAGGTAAGCGCGACTAATTTCTCGGTCGGCAACCCTCCATAGACAGGCTCTCCTGAGACCTCAACCCCACCACAGGCTAACAGTTTCTGGCGCACATCTCGAAAGGCAGGGCGAATAGCAGCCGCTCTCCAAAACCAGCCCTGTGCCCTCGCTCGTTCTCCCGATTGAAGAGCTATCTCTCCTAGCGTGTAGGCACACACACATCTATCTGGTTGCAATGTTAATAGGGTCGCGAGGCGCGTTCGCAACTTAACCTGCCTATCGCGTTCCTCTTCGCTTCTGGGTTCGCCCTCAGGGTTCAGAACACGAATGCGCTTGAGCGTCTTTTTAAGCTCCACACCATTGGCGTTCATCTGCGTAATTTTCAACTCATGCAGACCGTTCGGAACGGCGCGTGAATTCCAGATAACCGTGTATGGAAACGAGTTCACCAGACCCACAGGTTGACCGTCCACTTCATAGTTCACATAGACCGTCGTCCCATCCTGCTTCTCGTTTCCTCGATAGACCTCGACGCTATTTTGCGGCATCTCCATCCTAACAGAAGATGGCAGTATAGGATAGCCTGTTGTTAGCGGTTGTTGCTTGTCAAAGGTCATCAACACCCCCCACGACTGGCGCAGAAGTGTGTTAGCAGGGGCATTCAGTGCCATCTCAAGGCTCAACCGTGCCTCCGCAGTCTTACGATTTGCCCTCTGCTCCATGCCCTTGAGGGCAGCAAGAGGCATCAGAACATTCGTGTCTCCCTCTTTTAGACGTTGCGTCACGGGCGAACTACCGAAAAGCCATCGCGCATAGTTTTGCGCCAACTCCACGCCTTCAGGATTCAGTGCGCTCTCTTTGGCAAACTCAAAGTTCGCTTGCGCCTTCCCAAAGTCATCCTCTGCAAGATAGGAGAGCCCTAGTCCATAGAGCGCAAGGCTTCTGTCCGCAGAGTTTTGAAGCGCACTCTCAAAGGCTACTCTCGCTTTACGCGGTTCACCTGCATAGAGCCAAATGGCTCCCACCAAATTCTGTACAAGACCGTGGTCGGGCTGAAGCTCTAACGCGCTCTGTGCCTGCTTACTCGCTTCAAGTATCTCCCCTTTAACGAGGTTATCCAGTGCATTTTGCAGGGGCGTATATGGAAAAGAGGTCTGTGCCGCAACCCCCGCCCCACCCCACCCAAAAACGATAAACGTCAGTAGTGATGTAAGGCAGTACCGTAGAGTGTTCATTCTATATAGTTGGTTGGTTTTCAAGGGCAAAAGGTTCACGTCTCTACCTAAAAAAGGGGGGCTATTCCATTAAGGGTCTGTAAATTTTTAACTTCCGCTTTTCAGAGGAACGGCGGGTAGTATCGCTACCCAAAATCGGGAACTTGTTCTTTTACAGCCCCTAAGGACGCGCAATTCCTATCTCTTTGCGATTTGGCTCTGAATCTGGGGACTGTTTCCACTCTTCAGACAGGCTTGCCACAGTGCTTGGAGTTTGTTTCCCTTCATCGTGACTATAGTACTATTCATCATAATATCTTGCCATCGTTGCCTATTCACGGTGGAGGTATCTTGGAGTTGCGGGGCTTTATGCAGAGGCGAAATGGCTCTACCCAGCTGCGAGAGCAGAGCGAGATAGCCCTGTACGCGCCCTCTATAGTGTTCTGGGGTCTCTTTGGCTTGAGGGACAACCAGCCGTGCCAAATAGGACGGCAAAGGCTCATCTTTAAGGCGCGTACCCGGCTCCGCAATAATTTTGTAGACGACGTGGTCAAGCATCGCGGCATATTCATTGATGTGGCGTTGATTCAACTCTACAGGCTTTCGGGCTTGCGCCTGTTGCAAGGTGAAAAACAGCCCCCAAAATGCCAGCGTCCGAATAAAAAACATTGTGAAGTCCTAGCCCATCCTAACTCAAAATCTTATGGATATATCTGTATTATATATCAGCACTTCGCAGATTGTTCCATCAAAGAAATAAGTCGGCAACAAACTTTGTATTCTGGAAATATTAGATGGCTGTAAACCGAGCCCAATAGA
>JAPLCR010000393.1:859-3059 GCA_026392135.1 Armatimonadota bacterium | reverse complement strand
TATTCTCTTCTTTCTTGGAAAACTTGACCTATACCCACACGAAAGCCTATAGACCCAATATTTATTCTAGTTTCCAAATGTACGCGACGGCGGTTCCTGTATACGAATACGACGAGAAACGCCCCGACACGGAATAGACAGAAGAGTGCCGGAGGTAAGAGTTCAGCAGTTGCCCCACGTAGATGCAGATATTTCAGGTAAAGGGAAGTCCTGCATGGCTTACGGGATGTAACACTCGTACCAGAAACAGGTCGAGCGAGATACCTCTACAAATAGAACTGAGCAAACACACCCTATGCGAATCGTCATCCTCACCGCTGGCACGGGCAGTTACTACTGCGGAACCTGTATGCGCGATAACGCGCTCGCCCTCGCCCTGCGTAGGCTGGGACACGACGCGATACTTGTTCCCATGTACCTGCCCCTCATGCTCGATGAGACATCTGCCGCCGAAGACGCGCCCCTCTTCTACGGCGGGGTGAACGTCTACCTCCAACACGTCTCGCGTATCTTCCGCAAGACCCCGCGCTGGCTGGACAAACTCTTTGACTCTCCCGCCCTCCTGAAAAAAGTGGCGGAGAACGCAGGTATGACGACCCCTGAACAGTTGGGAACGCTCACTCTCTCCACCCTGCAAGGCAGTGAGGGCAATCAGGCGAAGGAGTTGGAGCGCATGGGAGAGTGGCTAAACGGCGACGCGAAGGCGGACGTTATCTGTATCTCGAACGCCCTGCTTATTGGGATAGCGCCCTACCTAAAACAGAACACCTCCGCGAAAATCCTCTGCACTCTGCAAGGCGAAGACTACTTTCTGGATAGCCTACCGGAGCCGCACAGAACACAGTGCTGGGAGACGCTTTCGCGGCAAGGGCAGTCGGTGGACGGCTTTATCGCGGTGAGCCAGTACTACGGCGACCTCATGCAGAGACGCGCCAACCTCCCAAAAGAGCGCGTCCACGTCGTCTACAACGGAATAGACCTCAAAGGCTACCGGAACCTGCCAGAGCGTCCCCTACCCCATCCGCCTACGATTGGCTACCTTGCGCGGCTAAACCCCCTAAAAGGTCTGCACACGCTTGTAGAGGCTTATCTGCTCCTACGCGAACGCAACACACTCCCCGACCTCCGCCTAAGTATCGCGGGGACGAAGAACTCGGCGGACGACAGATACCTTGCGGAGTTGGAGAGACGAATCGCGCAGGCAGGACTGCAAGCGTCCGTAACGATACAGCCCAACCTGAGCCGAGACAAAAAAATTGATTTCTTGCGTAGCCTGAGCGTTATGAGCGTCCCCGCGACCTACGGGGAGTCGTTTGGGCTGTATCTGCTGGAGGCGTGGGCTTGCGGGGTTCCCGTCGTGCAACCGCGTCATGCGGCTTTCCCTGAACTGCTTGAGATAACGGGCGGGGGCGAACTGTGCGAACCAGACAGCGCGGAGTCGCTGGCGGATACGCTGGAAGCACTTTTAAAACAGCCGGAACGCCTTCAAGAGTTAGGGCGAAACGGACAGAGGAGCGTGTTTGACCGCTTTGATGTGGAGAACATGGCGGCAGAGTTTCTGCGAGTGGTCTCAGGGGCGGAATAAACTACTCCTTCCCTCCATACTTCTTAATGAGCGCGATTATTGCATCCATGCTATGGTTGTAACTTGCTTGACCGGATGCGGGCGTGGATATCATTGTTCTTCGCAACCACTTCGCATAAGCAAGCAATGGCGTTCTACGTCCCGTTTGGCAGTTCGGATTCGCTCCGTGTTGCAAGAACCATTTCACCATAGATACATCATTACGGCTGACAAACCAACCAACAGGCGTGTCAACAAACATACTTTCGTCCATATAGTTCATATCCGCCCCCAGTTTCAAGAGCGATTCGCCTTCTTGAGGCGTTGTAATCTCGAAAAGAGCGAGAGTCGGATTCGTCCCTTGTTTGCACACAAGTTGAATTAGTTCTTTATCACCCAGTTTAGCGGCTCTAACCAAATACCACTCCCAGAGCCACTCTTTATGATAAGGTAGTTTTTTGAGGATAGCTTTCGCCCGCTCCACATCCTTATTATTAACTCACCTTACGCAGTAAGTAGCCCTCAACCCCTAGCCCCTTCTCCCAATACTGGGCGAAGGGGAACTAAGGCGACCAGTTTACCGGGTTTCTCCTCTGCTTTGGGTTCCAAAAAGCGAAATGTCCCATCTACAGACCT
>JAPLCR010000393.1:0-841 GCA_026392135.1 Armatimonadota bacterium | reverse complement strand
TTCTCCTCTGCTTTGGGTTCCAAAAAGCGAAATGTCCCATCTACAGACCTTTCAGACAGGCTCCCTCGCCCAGAATTGGGAGAGGGATGTCCGTTAGGACAGGGTGAGGGCTAGTTCAGATCCTCTGCGTAACATGAGTTATTAAGTGCATCATCAAGGTCTGTAATATCGGGTGTATGCCTTTCCCAAGTTTCTCTAGCGTCCGAAACAACAGGCTTAGAACTAGGATTGCTTGATAGGACTGCCACTCCAATCCCAATAGCTATCACAAAAACCAGACTCGCGATTGCATATTTTTCATGGATCATAACACATATCCTCGCGTTATTCCTAAACACAAAAGCAGTGATTACCTCTCTATGCTACCACAAATCTGTTCAATATGCTCCTCGAAAACTCGTGCGTCACATCTGGCGATACAATAGCCGCCCCCTCTTTTTACAAGAGAGGGCGGTTATTTTCAAGAAATATATCAAGCTTCACCTCTAACGAACCGAAACAACCTGTCCTGTCGTTCCGTCCACCACTACGTCTGATGCACCCTTTGGCGCAAGGTTTTTGCCGTTACTGGTGTAGACAGCAAGGAAATTACCACTGAAGCGGTGCCTTCCCTCTGCTTGGGTCACTATTGGGCGCGTATGCACAGAACGAGCCTTGCCAAAAGGAAGTACGGTATTCACCTTGCCGGTCGTACTGCTAATATGGGTCTATAGGCTTTCGTGTGGGTATAGGTCAAGTTTTCCAAGAAAGAAGAGAATAGCGACCCTGAAATTGTCAAACTTTCTATAGCCTCTGGCGTTCGCCTTAATGAGTTGTATCTGGCTGTTCAAGCCTTCCGCGG
>JAPLCR010000575.1:649-9626 GCA_026392135.1 Armatimonadota bacterium | reverse complement strand
TTGTGCCGCACGGCTACATTTATTACCAAAATGACGTTAGCACGGGAGCAAAGCGTGGTCTGCCCTCTTTCCAACAGACTAATGAGCTTATGGACCCGCAACTTGGAATCTTAGACCAGTTCCACATCCCCGTTTTCCAAAGTACGCTGGACACCCGTATTGATGATGACTACACCCCGCACAGCACCTTTTATGCAGTTGTGCAGAACCGTCAGTTCTCGTTTTTGAAAAACCGACTGTCGCCCCTCATCTCGCGCCTACCAGAGATAGGAATGCGCTTTACCAACCTGCTCGGTACCGTTCAGACGGCTTCAGCCTCCAATCCTGCCAACCTGCCAGACGACACCCCTCTCCCTTTGCGCCGTATGCCCAACACTCCGTTTCTGTTGGATGTAAATGCGGGGTTTGGTATCGTACACGAGCTACCCACGCAGGTCACGTCCGGCAGGTTGGGGCTTCGGGTGAACCTCGCATCACAACCCATCATTCTCGATTCGCGCTCTTCAGTTCGCTTCGGACTTTCGAACTGGCTGAACGTATACACACGCGGCACGGTATATGGTATGACCTCTCCAGCGTTTGACTACACCTTTATGCCAAACCACAAGTTACTCTATGGCTTAGGATACCGCTACTCCACAGATGCGGGCGCGACTCCGTTCCGTTTCGATCACCGTGATATGCGCCATGAGCTTCGAGCGCGATTTCAAACTCTGGGCACTTGGGGGTTTGGCTACCTAATGCGCTACAATCTCGCCGAGATGAGACCGTTTGAAGCGGAGTTTGCCATAACGCGGAATCTTGACTGCCTTCAACTAGGCATCGGCTATCGCTTCGTAAACAAGCAGTTTAATTTTGCGGTTAATCTGCTTCCGCCCAACCGCTCAAAAATAAAGGCAAAGCAAGCCTACCTTCAACAAGACAGCCTCACACTAAACGAGGCGACTCCTTAAAGTTGGCAGTAATAGACGTTGTGAAAGCCCCCGCCTAAGCTCCACTTGGACGGGGGCTTCTAATAGGTTTCGCTTGACAAACTTCCGCTATGCCGCTCTTAGCTTGGGCTTAGATTCGTGCCTTTCTCTCTCCTCTTCCGTACGAAACTGGGCTATCAATACGGTCAAATCAGCGGATGTTTCGGTAAATGCAACCGCCGTCAAGCTCACTTCACCAGCAGAAACACTCTGCTTTTCCAACGCCCGGGCGATACTTTGAGCGGCTTCATCTATTTCGTGCATGGTGGCACTCATCTCTTCCGCGCCTGCCGCTGTCTCCTCACTGATAGCCGCAACGTTGGTTATGTTCTGGGCAACTCCCTCTGCCTCGTTCAACATAACGCGCATTATTGACTGGTTTTCGTTCGCAATCTGGTGTACATTTACAACTGTATCGCGAACTCCTGTGATAGAGCGAGACATACTGCCCGTTGCGGTGTTGACCTGCTCGGTCTCCTTTACAAAGACCTCCGTAGTAGCGAGTATCTGCTGAAGTGCCCCAACCGCCTCCTGACTCCGCTCCGCTACTGCTGTTACATCACGATTACTCGTGTTCATGGAGGCAACCGCACTCTTCACCTCCTCACGTACACTGCTTACGAGACTACCAATTTCACGTGACGCAAGGGCAGAACGCTCGGCAAGTTTTCGCACCTCGTCTGCAACAACCGCAAACCCTCTGCCATGCTCTCCGGCTCTTGCGGCTTCGATAGCGGCGTTCAGGGCGAGTAGGTTGGTCTGCTCCGCTATCTGTTGAATCGTCTCGACAATGACCCCTATTTCATCCCCTTTTGCTCCGAGTACCTGAATGCGCTCGGTGGAAGCTTGTACCTGCTGCTGAATGTGCTGCATACTAGAGATGGTCTGTGCGACCGCACTACCTCCCGATTGCGCTACCTCAGAGGCTTGTTGAGCCGAGAGCGTCATCTGTTGAGTGGATCTTTGCATCGCCTCGACAATACTGGCAGCCTGTATGACCTCCTCCTCAGCACGTGAGGTCTCCTCTTGTTGCCGCTCTACAGCATCTTGCACCGAAAGTATTGCCTGATAGAGGCGTTGCATGGCTTCGCTAGCGGTATTTGTCTGCCGTGCCTGCTGCTCCCCTCCAACGGCTAGTTCGTGACTGGTTTGTGCCGCCTGAGAGGTAGAGATGGTGATGTGTTGGAACGACCCACCTATGCCCTCTACCGATTCTTGCGAAACTTGCGCGTTTTGAGCGAGTTGAGTGCTCCTAAGTGCCATGCCCTGTGAACTGTCTGCCACTTGACTAATAAGCCCACTCAGCCTCTCTTGCGTGGTTGTAAACGCCTTGAGCGTCGCTACTATCGTCTGCTGGACTTCGTTGAAGGTGGAGGTAATGGCTCCAAACTCGTCTTTGGATATAACCTCCAACGGTTGAGATACGGACTGTACCTTATAGCGTAGGTCGCCCTCTGCAACTGCATTGACCCCAGCATGAAGTTGGGCAATGTCGGTCTCCTTCATCTCTGTCAAGCCGTTCATCACTCTCTTTAGAGACGAAGTCATGCTACGCGCAAGCCCAAAGGCGATAAGGGCGCTAACAAGCAGAATACAGCCCTGCATAAGCCAACCAAATCGCACTGCGGCAACGGCGGAGCCGGTACTCATTTTTGGAAGCAGGTGCGCGTACTGATCCATCTCATCGGTGAAACGTTGAACCGCTTCCCGCATCTTGGCTCTAGCAGGCACAAGATCACTGGAGTAAACTCTCTTTGCCTCCGCAAATTTATGCTGTTCCACCAATGCGAGTATACTGTTTTCGTAGGGGTTACACAGATTCTCATCCGTTTTTCGGACTTCCTCTGCCGCTTTTAATAATACATCGTGTTCGGGGAGCTGTTTGATAATAGCTACCGCTTTGCTGAGGCTGTCCGCTGCCATTTCATCCGCTTTCATCTTGGCTACACGGTGTGCCTCATCACTTGTGTACATATAGGAGATCGTTTCGCGCCCCATATTACTGTTCTCGACCATCGCCATTTTCATATAGTTATCCGCATCGTGTGACTTCTCAACATCCCCTGTGATGACCGCCATGTACTGATTCATGGCGTTTGTCATGCGGATAAACCCTATCAGTCCCAGTGCCATAACAACTGCGAACGCGAGTAGATGCTTGTAGCCTACTTTCAAATCACGCAACTTCTGCAACATCTGTTTAGATACTCCTTCAAGGGTGTTCTAAAATCGTCTACTAGAAACGCCGGCTGAACCCAGCGCCAATAAAGTAGTCTCTGCTTATTCCATTCATTCCGAAGCCGACACGAGCATCGAACTGAGTGTCTTTGTTGACAAGGTAGGCAATGCCTGTGTCCGCATAGGTGTTGTTACCTGCCTGAAAGCCGCCCGGCACAAAGCCGTATATTTCGTAGAAAGTGGAGATCCGCTTACTCCATGAGTAGCCCAATGTAAGGCTTGTGGCAAACTGGTTATATCTATCGCCCGCTTGACTAACGTAGGAGTAGTTGAAATTCACACCCATGCCCCATTTAGGGGTGAGTTCCCACCCCAAACACAGCTTAAAGAGAGTTTGGGCAGTGTGTTCGCGGAAAGAGGAGGATCCAGATGGGAGGGAGAAACTGGTAATAAGTGCCGACTGAGGGTGCTTGAACAGCCCATACCCCTTTTGCGCCTCAGTGAGCCTCCATTTTGCGCCGATGGAGAGGTCTTGAAAGCCCGTCGTACTGCCTCCGGGTGTATTTAATATAGCAAATGAGTTGAGAGTAAATCGAAGTTCTGTTTTGGGCGTTACCCCAACTCGTATAAGAACTTCTCCTACCGTATGCAGTCGGGTATTGGCGGTGAGTGCCGAAGTATAGCCGACCTCAAGTTGGGTGCGATGGAGCGGAACCGTCTCAGAACTTTCGGTAAAGTCGGGTCTATCCGTAACGATAGCCTCCTCCTCTTCAGGGGGTGCAGAGAGAGGGTTTGCTGTGACGAGAGCGGGCAAGAGCATCCCTGTACATACGAGAACGGATAGTAGTAGTGCCTTGTTATTCATGCTTTTCAGACACCTCCTTCTACATTATTGGGCGAACGAACACTTCACCTCGGAGTAGATTATCGGCAGAAAACGAGTTATCCTTACCCAATCACGCCTTTATAAAGCAGTGGGGCTATGCGCTGTTTCAAGCGAGAGGTCTCCTAAACTCATCTTCGCACGTTACGACGTATGCTCCCAAAACAGATAGCTCTCACTCACGAGATTCTCTCCGTTTTCGGGTGGGTTTGAGGTATACTGTCTACCAATCTTGAACATATTTGCACGGTACGAAGCCATAAATTTTGTACCTGAAAGGAACCTTTAGCAATGCCCGCCGAAACTCTAGACCAGATAGTATCCCTCTGTAAACGCCGTGGCTTTATCTTTTTGGGAAGCGAAATCTACGGCGGTTTGCAGGGCACTTACGACTATGGGCCCCTGGGTGTGGAGCTGAAGAACAATCTCAAACGCCTCTGGTGGCGGCACAACGTCTATGAGCGTGACGACATGGAGGGTATCGAGACTGCGATTCTGATGAATAAGAACGTCTGGAAGTATTCAGGGCATGAAGAGACCTTCGTAGACCCCCTTGTAGACTGTAAAACCTGCAAGGGACGCTTTCGAGAGGACAAACTTGCCGACGGAATCTGCCCTAAATTCCCCAAAAAGCACCCCGGTGAGTGTGATGGAGAGCTGACAGAGCCTCGTGCCTTCAACCTGATGTTTAAGACGCAGATTGGGCCCGTGCCAGACCCTGAGTCGTACTCCTATCTGCGCCCTGAAACCGCCCAGGGTATGTTTGTGAACTTTAAGAACGTTCTCGACTCTACCAACCGAAAACTGCCCTTTGGTATCGCGCAAATCGGAAAATCGTTTCGCAACGAAATTACGCCGCGCAATTTCCTCTTCCGCGTACGCGAACTGGAGCAGATGGAGATGGAGTACTTTGTAAAGCCCGGAGATGACGAAGATATTCACGAGGAGTGGATACAAGACCACTTAAACTGGTGGGTGAATGAGGTAGGGCTAGACCGCGAAAAATTAATGCTCCACGAACACCCAAAAGAGAAACTCAGTCACTACTCCAAGCGCACAGTGGACATCCTGTACAAGTTTCCATCGCTCGGATTTGACGAGTTGGAGGGCTTTGCCAACCGTACAGACTTCGACCTCGGATCGCATAGCCGTGATCAAGAGAGGTTGGGGTTGACCGCAAAAGTAGCGAAAAATGAACACTCTACAGAGCGGCTGACCTACTTTGACCAGCCGAACAATAAACACATAGTGCCGTTTGTTATTGAACCCGCCGCAGGTGTGGACAGGGGTTGCCTTGCCGTGTTGAGCGAGGCGTATACGGAGGAGCTTTTGGAGAACGGCGAAACGCGCACTGTTCTCAAACTGAAGCCAGCCCTTGCCCCTATCAAGGTGGCAGTGCTTCCACTCAAGAAGAACGCAGATGAGATTGTAAACTGTGCAAAGGCGATAAAAAAGACGCTTCAAGCCACTGGGCAGATGCGTGCCGTCTATGACGACACGGCAGGTATTGGAAAGCTGTACCGACGGCAAGACGAAATCGGAACCCCGTTCTGCGTAACAGTGGATTTCGACACGCTTGGGCGCGAAGAGGACACAAGCAAAAAAAATACCGTCACCATCAGAGACCGCGACACAATGCAACAGGTGCGTATCCCCATTGCGGAGCTTTTGGGCTATGTCACAGAGCGTATTCAAGGCTAGAATCGCATGGCTTTTTCGTACAAAACCGCTGTACCCTGGGGACGTTCGTTTGACGAGTATCGGCGTATGTTTCATCTGTCTGATGACGACCTAAAACTGCGTATTCTAGGGTGCGCGGATGGACCCGCGAGTTTCAACGCCACACTCTCCCACAATGGTGGAAGCGTGGTTTCGTGCGACCCGCTGTACGACTGCACTACCGCGCAGATTGAGGAGCGTATTACAGATACCTACGAGACGGTTATCGGGCAGACGCGAACAAATCAAGACAAGTTTGTGTGGAAGGCTATTAAGTCCGTTGAGGAGTTAGGCGAAACGCGCCTCGCCGCTATGCGTGACTTCCTGAAAGACTACGAGACGGGCAAATCCGAGAGACGCTATGTCACTGCGGAGTTGCCCGTTTTGCCGTTCAAATCTCACTCATTCGACCTCGCACTCTGCTCTCACTTTCTCTTTCTCTACTCCGCAAACTTCTCGCTTGAGTTTCACCAGCAGGCGATATCGGAGTTGGTTCGGGTAGCGAGGGAGGTGCGTATCTTTCCGGTGTTGGACTACAACGCGGAAGTAAGCCCGCATCTCGCACCCATACTTGCACAGTTGAAGCGGGCAGGGTATGAGGCGACACTGGAGACAGTCCCTTACGAGTTCCAGCGCGGCGGGAATCAGATGTTGCGAATACGGAACACTACTTTGAGCGGGGCGCGAGCAGGATAACCAACGTCCCCAAAACGCACAGGGTTGCGCCGAACACATCCCACTTGTCCGGGCGTGTCTTCTCTACTCCCCACAGCCACAGCAGAGACATGATGATATAGATACCCCCGTAGGCGGCGTAGGCGCGTCCCGCGTAGGGCGTTTCAATACGGGTAAGAACAAAGGCAAAAAAAGCAAGAGAGCAGAGGCCGGGCAGTACCCAGACTCCGCTCTTGTTCAGTTTTAGCCACGCCCAAAAGGAGAAACAGCCCCCAATCTCGGCGAGAGCCGCAAGCGCGTACCATGCTATCGCCTTCATTATGGTTCCTCTTTTGAGCGGTGCTTATTCGCCCTATTTTCGGTGTTCTACTTATCTTGAAGGGCGACTACTCCGGGAAGCGGTTTGCCTTCCAAGAACTCTAGTGACGCGCCTCCGCCTGTAGAGATGTGGGTCATCGCATCGGCATAACCGAGTTGCTGAACCGCCGCCGCCGAGTCGCCGCCGCCGATAACGGTGGTAGCGTCCGACTCCGCAAGGGCTTGTGCTACAGCGCGAGTCCCCTCCGCAAACTTGGAGAACTCGAAGATACCCATGGGACCATTCCAAACAACGGTAGCCGCGCTCTTGATTGCCGCGCTAAACTTTGCGATAGTGGCGGGTCCGATGTCGGCTCCCTCCCAGTCGGCGGGAATTTCGGTTACGGGAACTACCTTGGTTTCGCACACCTCTTGACCACCGTCAAAGGGATTCGCGTTCGTGACGATAACGTCGTCGGGGAGAAGCAGTTTGTCGCCAGAAGTCGCCAGAATCTCGGCGCAGAACTCAAGGTTTTTCGCGTCGAGTAGCGATTTCCCTATCTCATAGCCCTGCGCTTTAAAGAAGGTATACGACATCCCACCGCCGATGATAAGGGTGTCTACCTTCTGAATAAGTTCACGGATAACGCCGATTTTGTCTTTGACCTTCGCGCCGCCGAGTATCGCTACAAAGGGGCGTTTGGGTTCGGTAAGTGCTCCTCCAAGATAGTCAAGCTCCTTCTGCATGAGGTAGCCGCCAACGCCGGGTAGGAGATGCGCTACGCCCTCAGTGGAGGCGTGAGCGCGGTGAGCGGTTCCGAATGCGTCATTGACATAGACCTCCGCAAGGTTTGCGAGTCTCTGTGCAAAGGCGGGGTCGTTCCCCTCCTCTTCGGGGTAGAAGCGTACATTTTCCAGTAAAACCACATCGCCGTCTTTCAGGTTCGCAACCGCCGCTTCGACCTCTGCGCCAATACAGTCAGGTAGCAAGATAACCTCTTTACCGAGCAGTTCGGAGAGGCACTCCGCTACAGGCTTGAGTGTGTACTTATGAGTAACGCCTTTTGGTCTACCGAGGTGGGAGACCAGTATCGTCTTCGCCCCCTGCCCCACTAGGTAGTTGATAGTGGGAAGTGCCGCTGTGATGCGGGTATCGTCGGTGATGGCTCCTGTATCGTCCTGTGGCACGTTGAAATCCACACGCGCCAGAACGCGCTTACCCTTTACGTCTATATCTTCAATCGTCTTTTTGTTCATATTGTTTCTCGTCTACGTCCCATAGTAACTGCTCAGGCTTCCCTCTTCGATGTATTTTCCTGAAAATGCCTGTTTCCCCATTCGGGAAAATGGCTGTTTTTAAGAAACTTTTGGGATTAGGGACAAAAGTTTCTTGTTTTATGCCACTTTCTCGTTCGGGAAAATGGCTGTTTTCAGGAAACTTTTGGCAAAAATGGAGCGTGAGTCGTTACGTCCCATAAAATAGAATCAGCCACAGAGGAGTCCTCCGCGCCCCCGAAAGGGCGTTTCAGGCTCTCCGCTGTGGCTGAAAGGTTGACTAGAGTCCCTTACTCGCGACGAAGTTCACGAGGTCGGCGATACGGCAGGAGTAGCCCCACTCGTTGTCGTACCAAGAGACGACCTTCACGAGGTTGCCGCCTACGGCTACTGTGTCTATCGCGGAGTAGATGGAGGAGTGTTGATTGCCGCGCATATCGGTAGATACAAGCGGTAGTTCTGTATACTCCACATAGCCCTTGAGGTAGCCGTCCGCCGCCGCTTTCACTGCCCCGTTGATTTCGGCGATGGTTGCGTCTTTCGACAGCAGAGCGGTGAAGTCTACAACAGAGACGGTGGGAACTGGAACTCGGAACGCCATGCCGTGAAACTTGCCTTGCAACTCAGGAATGACAAGTCCGACAGCCCGCGCCGCTCCCGTGGAGGAGGGAACGATATTCTGTGCGGCTCCGCGTGCGTCGCGAAGGTCTTTCGAAGCGGTGTCCTGAAGTCTCTGCGTGCCAGTGTAGGCGTGTACGGTGGTGAGAAGCCCCTTCTCGATGCCAAAACTGTCGTTCAACACTTTCGCGATAGGCGCGAGACCGTTGGTCGTACAGGAGGCGTTTGAGATGACGTTGTGCTTTGCGGGGTCATACCTGTCGTGATTCACGCCGAGAACAATGGTGAGGTCTTCGTTCTTTGCAGGGGCGGAGATGATGACCTTCTTCACACCGCTGTTGCGGTGCGCCACCGCTTTGGT
>JAPLCR010000575.1:0-644 GCA_026392135.1 Armatimonadota bacterium | reverse complement strand
TCGGTAAAGAAACCCGTGGACTCGATAACGATGTCAACTCCCGCCTTGTCCCAGGGTATAGTTCCAGGATCGCGCTCGGCGAAAACGGTGATTTTCTTGCCATTAACCACAATGTCGTTACCTTCGGTAGCGACATCTCCAGCGAAGGGTCCATAAGTGGAGTCCCACTTGATAAGGTGGGCATTGACGGCGGCATCGGTAAGGTCGTTCACAGCGACTATCTCAATGTCGTTAGGGTAGCGGGAAAGCATGGTGCGGAGTGCTAGGCGTCCAATGCGCCCGAATCCGTTGATACCAACACGAACTGCCATAGTAAAGGTTTCTCCTCGTCTTTTTCTCTTCGTTGCGCGTTAATAGAGCAAATTTTGATACTCATTGCCAATTTGCTTGGAAGCGCTCGGAATGCTTGTAATCACTACTATTCTAGCATTTTTCAGGGAGGGCGGTCAACTGTTCAAGTATGAGGTAAAAGTTCACTCTTTTGGGAATTAACCGCGAAATACGCGAAAAAAGCACAATACAACCCGCTTTTGAGGAGCACCACAAGCTCCTCAAATCTCAAACCACCATCCGTGCATTCACTCCTTCTCCCAGAATTGGGAGAAGGGGCAGGGGTTGAGGGCTAGGAGAGGTTGGGTGAGGTT
>JAPLCR010000691.1 GCA_026392135.1 Armatimonadota bacterium | reverse complement strand
GGCACGGCACGAAGCGGTGCTGAAAGCCCTCCCCGATGCTCTCTACATGGTGGATAACAGCGGTAATTTTCTGGATTATCACGCGCCGGAAGGAACCATCCTATTCGCCTCGCCAAACGAATTTTTGGGTAAAAATGCACGCGAACTCCTACCAGAGTGGCTCGTTGATGAAGCAGAACACTGGTGTCGGCTCGCCATTAAAACACAGCAGGCACAGGTCTGGGAGTATCACTATGGGGGAGTGGACTGGGAAGCAAGGGCACTGGTCTACAATGATGATAGCGTGCTTGTCATGCTTCGCGAGGTGACGGCACGGAAGACTGCAGAGAGAAAACTTCAAGAGAGCGAACACCGTTATAAGACGCTCATCGATTTGCTTCCAGATGGGCTGTATATTATTAAACAAGGCGTTATTGTTTTTGCAAACCCCGCTTTAGCACGTATGCTGGGCTATGATAGCCCGGAAGAGTTCGTAGGTATGAGTCTTTATGACACTCTACATACGGATGACCACGCGCTAGCAAAGGAGAGAAGCGTAGCCATTGAGGCAGCGTCCAATCCGCACTACCAAAGAGAACGCTACCTGCGCCGTAACGGCACCACAGCCTTCGTAGATGCAATCGCGATTCTTACTGAGTGGAGTGGTGAGGCGGTGGGGCTGGTCGTTCTACGGGATATGACAGAGCAGATTGAGGCACAGGATCTTCTTGCCTATGGGCAGAACCTCTTTCAAACCTTTATGGATACGTTTCCGGCTCTGGTGTGGATTAAGGACGAAGAGGGCAGAATTGTATACGGTAATAGCAGATGGCAAGCTCGTATAGAGGCTCCAGAGTGGTTGGGTAAAACGGCTTTGGAGGTCTACGATGCGCCGATTGCGGAACAGACACTCATTTACGATGCTATTGCCGTACAGCAAGACGAACCAGTTCAGCAGGTTCTCCGCGACGAAAGCCATCCAGAGGTGAAGATATGGGATATTATCAAGTTCCGCCTCAAGGGGAAATCGGAAGGGTACTCGCTTGGCGGTTTTGCAATTGACATCACTGAGAGGGTACGTCTCGAAGAGCAGTTGCGACAAGCCCTCAAGATGGAGAGCATTGGAAGGCTTGCAGGAGGGATTGCCCACGACTTCAACAACCTGCTTACGGTGATTATCGGCTACGCTGATATGCTATCCGACACCTTACCTAGTACTGACCGCCGCTATAATGGAATACAGCAGATTTTGTTGGCGGCGAACCGTGCAGCAGGCTTGACGCACCAACTTCTGGCGTTTGCCCGTAAGCAGATGATAGAGCCGCGCTCTGTAGACCCGCACGAACTACTACGTAACCTTGTCCCTCTACTAGAGCGGCTGATTGGAGAGCATATCCCCATTCAATTGTCACTCTCTCCCAATGTCGGCTCTATTACGGTAGATCCAGGACAACTTGACCAGGTCATTATTAACCTTGCCGTCAATGCACGAGATGCGATGCCAGATGGCGGTCGCCTTGTGATTGAGACCCAAAAAGAGACCCTCAGCGAAGAGTTTACGCGTCACATAAACGAACTACAGCCCGGCGATTACGTGCGAATTTCGGTGAGCGATACTGGAGAGGGCATTCCGACAGAGGTTCTGGAGAACATTTTCGAGCCGTTCTTCACCACAAAAGAGGTTGGTAAGGGGACGGGCTTAGGTTTGGCGACGTGCCACGGAATCATCAAGCAAGCTGGGGGGCATATTAGCGTCTATAGCGAGATAGGGCTGGGAACGACATTCTATATCTATCTGATACAGACCGCAGAACGTGTAGAAGAGCCTGCTCCTGTAACGAGGGCACAGGCTCTGCCTATGGGTAGAGGAAATCTCCTACTGATAGAGGACGAAGAGCTAATTCGAGAGATGGCGCAAGAGATACTCGAACGGCAAGGCTATCAGGTGTACTCTTATGAGAATGGGCTGGAGGCACTGATGGGGCTGGAGAGTCTGCGGGAGCCGATAGACCTTGTGATAACCGATGTAGTTATGCCCCAGATGAATGGGCGCGAGCTGGTAGAACGCTTAACTGCTCTGCGGGGTGTATCGTTGAAAGTGCTCTATATTTCTGGGTATAACGAGAGTGAGATAGTGCATCATGGCGTTTTGGAGGAGGGCATTGAGTTCCTACCCAAGCCCTTCACTCCTACCGAACTCGTCCAAAAGGTGCGTCAAATTCTCAATTATTAGCGTCTATTGTGAGCTACTGCTCTTTTTCCTGACTTAGTTCGTAGAAACCCATTTGACGCAGTTTGCCCTTAGCAGTCGCCCCTTGCATTGTCTATTATAATATCAAGCGGGCGCATATCGAGACGGGCGGAAGCCCACACCTCCATACCTTTTGAGTTTAGAATAATGACGTAGAAGTTTTCACGCTTTATCGTTATCGTTTTTTGCGTTTTATCTTTATCGAAGCCCTTTTCTGCCTTTGCATCGAAGTCCCTATCTACCTTCACATAGTAGATGTAGGGTTTGTCTGACTGGAATGCACCCCAGAACCCTAGTATCCCTCCATCCGCAACCTGTTCATCCATGCCCGTCTGAATGAGGGTCTCCTGAGAGCCGTGCATTGCTAACCACTGAACATCTTTAGAGGCGTTTGGCGCGGCGGCACCGTCTACAAGCCAGTCTCCTGTCACGCTTGAGTTGACACGGTAGGCGCGAATATCGGTGGGTGATTCAGCAATTAAAACGCGCTCTTCCTTGTTTCTGAAGGTAGTTGCCCCCAACAAAATACGTGGTGTCGAGAGTGCCTTGCGGCTGAAACTCTTCCCCTTCCACGCCCAAATGGTTCTATCCGTTACGATAACTGCGGGTTCTGCGGCTCCTGCGTACTTGCCGACCTGTAGTTTATCGGGGCTACTCTCTGACTTCTCCTCCAACTCCGTCACATAGCTTTTCCCATCCCAACGGCTCACTTTGAGGATACTCCCCTTGCCTTCGGGAGTTTCATGCAGCGTGATAAAACGGGGCTTTCCATCGCCCTTTACGTCTCCAACCGCTATGCGCCGCGGGTGGTCATCGCGCTCTTCTCCCCAGATAAATTTTGCGAGAAGCCGCTCTTGCGGTAAGCGCTTGACTATATAGCCTACTAAGGAGTGGTTGTGCGTTTCGTAGTACATTCCACGATTATTTCGCGTTGTGGGCTGTACCTGCTTCAAAATGGAGTCGAAGGTTCCAGGGCTAGCAGACACATGGCAGTGGTTGCACGGCTTTTTCTCTGCGCGGGCATACTCCGGCTTGGCGTAGGCGACTGAGCCAACGCTTGTGAGTAGTGCTATTCCAATGAGTGAAGATAAAAAACGATTCATAACTACCTCCTTTGAAGGACTATTCCCTACGCCATCACGCGCCCTTCCATATACTCATCAATTGTGGCGAGGGCGAAGTTTGCGCCCTTCTTGCGGGTGGCGAGCGAGAGAAGCAGGGCTTTAGCGGTGTCAAGGCTGGTAAGGCAGGGCACTCCCGCCTCCACCGAAGCGCGGCGTATCTGAATGGCTTCCCGCTCTATCCGTTTGTCGGTGGAGAGCGTGTTGATGACTATCTCCTTTGTGAAGGGCTATGCCATCTCTAGGGCGAACTGGCGAGGACGAACGGTAGCCTCCGCCGCGCCTACTCTCTCTGCGTTTGTAATCAGGGCTTCCGTCATAGCGTGACGCAACTCTTCTTGTGAGCCGACATGATAGAAATGCTCAACGGTGTGTCGAACCAGCCCCGGTTCGCACAAATACGAATCTATGGCGGGGTTGCGCCTAAAAGTGTTCTCTTGCCATGTAGACAGAAGAAAGGTGCAAGGCAAGCCTTTCAGTTGGCGTATAAAGACCTCTTCGTCTTCGGATGTCCAACCATTAAAGTAGTCGGTATGCCGCCCTGCGTAGGGCGGGTCGGCGTAAACAAAATCGCCTGTTTTCGCTTCCGCTAATGTCTCACGGAAGTCGGAGACGCGAAACACCCAGTCGTATCGGCTTACGATTTGCGCTACTGAACGAACTTGGTTGACAATTTTCGTGACATAAGCAGGTTGAAAACGCTCTGGCTTGCGACAAAAAGGGGTATTGAAGCCTCCTTTACGATTAAATCGCATAACGCCATTGAAGCAAGATCGGTTCAAAAAGAGAAAATCGAGCGAGTCTTTATGGGCGTTAAAGCGTTCTCGCACGGCGTAGTAGTGAGCCTCGCCTTTGTCTTTTAGCACCGCCCCTTCCGCTCTCAAGAACTCTTGTACGCTACCCGGCGTTATACGCCCTGCCTGTATGGCTTGATATAGGGCGATAATATGTCTGTTCGTATCCGCTAAAAGAGCGCGTTCTGGCAACAAGTTAAAAGCGACCACTCCTGAACCGCAGAACGGCTCTATCCAACGCCCTTCAATACGTTCAGGAACGATGGGACGGATGGCGGGGAGTAGTTTTGTTTTTATGCCCTGACATTTGATAGGGGGTACGGTGATAGACATGATACCTACTCTACTTCCTGTGGCGGCAAAAGCGCGTTTTCTATTACGCTGTCCACCACCTCTAACACTTCTGCGCCTTTTCGCTTATACTCAATATACCCTTTGAGGTTGATATATGGGCGATAAGAGTCGATTTTCTCCGCCATATCTTGGGTCAAATAGTTCATCCAGTAATCGTCGTAGACGCTCTCCCCAAGTTGTGCGAAGGAACCTCTTCCGTGCATGAGGTCTGAGAGGTTATTGATAGAGCCGATGTTCTTCGTGTTTCCGCTACCGGGTAACGCAGAAGCGATACGATACTTGGGTTGAACGAAAAAGGCGAAGTCGTATATAACGGAGGCGAGAGTGTCTAGTTCAGCAAGAGGTATTGGGGCGGTGAACTCATGTTCATGCCGTGAATAGACAACACCTAGAACATAGTGTCCCGCATACTCTCCATAGGGGTATTTCGTGTTCTTGACACTTTCCCTATTCCGAAAATAACCTGTGAACGCTCCCAAAGTCATGCCATTTATTTGCGTATCGCTAATGCGATAGGTGGTCTTAATGTCTACTGCGAACTTGAGGTTGTTATTGGGCGAGAGAAAGGTTATATCGGGATAGAAGTTTTGTTGACTTGGCGTTTCTAGGCGTAGCCCATGCTTTGCGGCAAACTGGTATAAAAGCGGCAAAAGCATCATTTCAAAGACCTTCGCCACCATTTTTGTATCGGTGGTCATCGGATAGACGCGATGAT
>JAPLCR010000339.1 GCA_026392135.1 Armatimonadota bacterium | reverse complement strand
TACGAGATAGGCATGAGTAATCTAGCGTGCCAAATTATCTACGACCTCCTAAACAAGCGTGAAGACTGCGTGGCAGAGCGTGTCTATGCGCCCTGGCCCGACATGGACAAGGCACTTCGCGCCGCAAACGTCCCTCTGTTCACCCTTGAGACCCGTACTCCGCTCAACCAGTACGACCTGTGGGCGTTTGCCCTTTCCTTTGAACTCTCCTACACCAATGTTCTAAATATGCTCGACATGGCGGGTCTGCCCGTGCGTTCACTAGACAGAGACAAAGGGCAGGAGGATGGGACGGCGTACCCGCTCGTATTCGCAGGAGGTCACGCTACCTTTAACCCAGAACCGATGGCTCCTTTTGTAGACTTCTTCGTTATCGGGGAGGCGGAGGAGGTTCTGGTTGAGATAACAGAGTGCTTCAAGGCGAACCGAAACCTCTCCCGCCCAGAATTGCTCCTTAAAATTGCACAAATTGAGGGCTGTTACGTTCCCCGCTTCTACGAGCCTGTCTACGAGACGGCAGAGGCGCGGCTTGAGCGCATCGCGAAGTCTGGTAAGACATTAGAAGAGGCGGAGCGTGCATACGACACGATGCCCCGACTTCTGGGAACCCCTGC
The DNA here is from genome assembly GCA_026392135.1 of Armatimonadota bacterium. Classification (GTDB taxonomy): domain Bacteria; phylum Armatimonadota; class Chthonomonadetes; order Chthonomonadales; family Chthonomonadaceae; genus CAIJLM01. The sequence goes on along the minus strand of JAPLCR010000339.1, from coordinate 11,384 downwards.
GGTTCGTCCAGATGTCCCCGCCATCATAAAGCGGCGGCTCATCTGGGATGTGGATAAGCTCGACTATCCCACAAAGCCCATTATCCCCTTTATCGAGGTGGTACACGACCGTATCTCACTCGAAGTGATGCGCGGTTGCACGCGGGGTTGCCGATTCTGTCAGGCAGGTATGATAACCCGCCCCGTGCGCGAAAAGTCACCAGAGCGGCTCATGGTTCTTGCAGAAGAGTTGGTTCGCAACACAGGGCACGAGGACATTTCGCTCGTCTCACTCTCTACCGCAGACTATAGCAGGGTTGAAGATGTTGTCAGGGAGATGATTGCTGAGTATGGCGACAGCAAAATTGGAGTCTCTCTCCCCAGTCTCCGTGCTGACAAAGACTGCGTTAATCTCGTTCAGGAGATTAACAAAGTTCGGAAAACAGGGCTGACCTTTGCCCCCGAAGCGTGTTCGCAACGAATGCGCGATGTAACCAACAAAGGGGTCACGGAAGAGAACCTGTTCGCCGCGTGCGAAACGGCTTTCCAGAACGGCTGGCAGAAGGTCAAACTCTACTTTATGATTTCTCTGCCCACCGAGACCGATGAGGATGTTATCGCTATCGGAGAGCTTGCCTCGAAATGTGCGAACATTGCTCGTAAGGCAGGAATACGCAACCCCACTATCACTATCGGGGTCTCGTCGTTCGTGCCAAAGCCCTTCACTCCTTTCCAGTGGCATGGTCAAGACACACTGGAGGATATTAACCGCAAACAGCAGATGCTGAAACGCTCTATCCGCGATAGAGCCGTAACGTATCGCACCAACGACCCAACGGCGACTCAACTCGAAGCGATGACCTCTCTGGGTGATAGGCGCATAGCCGACGCAATTGAGCTGGCTTGGCGGCGTGGACAGATATTCACCGCATGGGATGAGTATCTCGACTTGCAGGTTTGGCTGACCGCCCTCCGCGACACAGGGGTAGAGCCGCACTACTTCTCAAACCGACAGAAGGCTTATGACGAAGCACTTCCCTGGGATCATCTCGACTGCGGCGTAACGAAAGGTTATCTCCGCGCTGAAGACAAAAAAGCGAGGCAAGTTCGCCTTACCCCCGACTGCCATACGGAGCCTTGTACCTTCTGCATGGCGTGCGACCGCGCCTACACAGAGAGTTCACGGGGTAAAAAGGCGAAAGAGCTGGAAGATAAGGGCAAAACGCTCTTGACATTGGGAGTCGCGTAGGAGCAGGAGGCATTACCATGTGGCAACGATTCACAGAGAGGGCAAGGCGCGTTGTGTTTTTCGCGCAACAGGAGGCGGGACGGCTCGGCGAGAGTTTTGTCTCGACGGAACACCTCCTACTCGGATTAATCAAGGAAAAGGATAGTGTCGCGGCGCGTATTCTGGATAGGATGGGCGTTTCGTTAGGGCGTATTCGGAGTGAAATAGAGCGCTCCGTCACTCACAACGTAGGGCGACAGGAGCAGGATATACAACTCACGCCCCGCACCAAACGCGTGATTGACCTCGCCTACGACGAAGCGCGACTCCTCACTAACGACTATATCGGCACAGAACACCTTTTACTAGGATTGATTCGGGAGGGAGAGGGTCTTGCGGGGCGTGTACTAGCTAAGTTGGGAATTACTTTAGAGCGCACTCGTGCAGAAGTTCTTGCACTTATGGATAGTCATGGTAGTGCCCATGCTTCAAAGACCTCGCCGCCGAAACCGACCACCCTACGCGAATCCCTCCCTTGGCTCTATGATAAAGCAGTTGCCACAACGAAGCCCAAAATCCATGTTATAGATTCGCATACAGGCGGAGAGCCGACACGCCTTGTGGTCTCTGGCGCACCAAACTTGGGAACGGGAAGCCTCGTTGACCAGCTGACACTCTTCCGTGATAGATACGACCAGTTCCGCTCCGCCATAGTGAATGAGCCACGAGGCTCTGAGGCGATGGTGGGCGCGTTACTGGTCGCGGCGACAACGGAGGAGTGTGTTACAGGCGTACTCTTCTTCAATAACGTCGGTTATCTGGGTATGTGCGGGCATGGGATGATTGGTGTTGTGTCTACTCTCTCCTATCTCAACCTACTACAGCCCGGAGAGCATAAGATTGAAACGCCCGTTGGTATCGTGACCGTTATCCTCCACGACACTGGAGAGGTCTCCGTGACCAACGTGCCTGCCTATCGCTATCAAGAGCGTGTCTCGGTAGAGGTAGAGGGTATTGGGACTACCACAGGTGACATCGCTTACGGCGGAAACTGGTTCTACCTCGTGGAAGGGCATCGGCAGGAGTTGACCATGCAGAATATAGAGGGGTTGACGGACTTCACGTGGCGCATACGTCAGGCACTCGCCGCGAACGGAATCACGGGTGCGGACGGGCAAGAGATTGACCATATCGAACTGTTCGCGCCTTCGCCTACTGAGGGCGTAAATAGCCGTAACTTCGTACTCTGCCCCGGCAAGGCATACGACCGCTCGCCCTGCGGCACGGGAACAAGCGCGAAACTGGCGTGCCTTGTCGCAGACGGGAAACTCCAACCCGGAGAGGTATGGAAGCAGGAGAGCGTTACGGGAAGCGTATTCGAGGGAAGCGTCGCCATAGTAGACGGGCAGGTTATCCCGACTATCAAGGGACGCGCCCACATCAACAGCGAGGCGTTTCTGCTTCTCGACCCCGCCGACCCGCTCTGTTGGGGCATCCGAGAAGAGTGAACAGTTTAGGGCGCGGGTAGAAATGCAGTGCGATTTGTCCAGTCAAACTCCGTGTTCTGTTCCCAAAACCTGAGAATAGCGCGTACCAATCTACCCAAATCGTGAGAGCCAATGGTGTGTCTATCAACGAATACAACGTCTGCGTGGGCGATTCCCTCCTGACTCCACTCTGTTAGGAGGTCGGGGATGGTCTGCAAATCGTAGGTGATTAGCGTCAACTTCACTTCTGTTGCGATGGAGAGAAGTTGAGCGTCGTCCGTTCCGCGATAGACTCCGCCCTGAAACTTATGTAGGCTCTCAATGAACATTTGGGGCTGTTTTTGACGAACCTGCTCCGCTACAATGTGCGAGATGTTTTCATCCAGAAGAATGGAGAGCATCGTCTACTCCGCGTCTCCGTTCAACGCTTCGGCAGGAATAGAGATAGCCTCCAAGTTCGGCAAAAGGCGTTTAAGTTTGTCGAAGGTCATCGCGCTGATTGCGTCTATGGGTCGATTGATTTCGTCGGGATAGGCTTCATAATAGTGAAACGCCGCCTTTATTTTTCCAAGGGGAAGTTGAAAATGTTCGGCGGTTTTTTCCGCGTCCATAGCGTAATCTTGCGCCGTCATAATGATTTTCCAGACTCGTATATGCCCTTTAAGACAGGCGTGGCGAACCCCTTGAAAACTACGAAACTCAATCTCGGCGTACTCTTGCTGGCGTATCCACTCCTCTATGGAAGTAGAGCCTATCTCATTCACGGTGCGCCCTGAAAGCCGCGCTATCTCTTTCAACCGCGTGGCTGTCTCGTCTGTTAAGCGGAGGCTGACTATTTGCGACAATCTCTATCTCTCCTTACTGTTTACACTGTTTACAGTGTACACCAAATAGTAGAACCCGTCAAGATTTTTAGGCGCACCGTACACTGCGCCGTTCAGGAGGACACAGTTTGAGTTCAACAGAAACCCCAAAGGCGCAAAACAGCGTCGTCGCGTCTCTACTCCGCGCCCGTGAAAGCAGTGTCGCGGCAGTGCTTGTTCTGCTAGGCATATTTCTCTTCCTATCTCCTGCCCGCGACACCTTCTACTCTCAGCGGAACTGGCAGAATCTGCTCCTACAAATCTCACTCCTCTCCATCTTCGCGATTGGAGAGACCATCGTCATCATAACGGGCGGTATTGACCTTTCGCTCGGTTCGCTGATTGCGTTTAGCGGAATGCTGCTTGCCGCCTCTGCAAACGCCTTCGATGCAAGAATGTATACAGGCATTGCGATACTCCTGGCTATTATGGCAGCACTACTCGCCTCACTCGCGATTGGTGCGCTACACGCAACCCTCATACATCGCCTCAAGCTACCCGCATTTGTAGTCACCCTCGCGGCACTCACCTTCTTCCGTAGTCAGTCGCTCCTCATGAACAGCCAACTGCCTATCTCGGTAAGCCACTACCCTTTCCTGACATGGTTGGCGGGCGGAAAGTTCTTCGAAAACTCGCCCCTCCCCATTCCAGTTCCGCTCGTCATTCTCGCCATCGTCGCTATAACCGTGCACCTCATTCTAAGCAGAACGCGCACAGGACGTTATGTCTACAGTCTAGGAAGCAACGAACAGGCGACACGACTCTCCGGTATCAATGTCGGGCGCGTGAAACTGTTTGCTTATGGGACGAGCGCACTCCTCGGCGGGCTAGCAGGGATACTCTTCGCGGGCTATGGGGGTGAGGGCGACCCTTTGAGCGGTGCGGGATACGAACTAAACGCCGTCGCCGCAGCCGTCATCGGAGGGGCGAACCTCAACGGCGGTCAGGGAAGCGTGGCGGGTACGGTACTTGGTGCTTGCCTCCTTCGCGTTATCTTGAGCGGTATCAACCTGACCATCCAGAAAAACTCTTCACTCTGGGAGGGAACCATTATCGGGGCAGTTCTACTCCTTGCAGTACTGACCTCCGCCCTCCAACAGCGTAAAGGGCAGAGTTAGGCACGCATGAAAAAGTCACTCCTTATCGTTGGCGGCGGCGTTATTGGTCTCTGTTCTGCCTACTACGCACACGCACTTGGGCATGAGATAACACTGCTAGAGCGCGGAGCATCCGACCATAAAGGCTGTTCGCAGGGCAATGCGGGCTACGTGAGTCCGAGTCACTTTGTGCCGTTGTCCTCCCCCGGAATGGTGGGCTACGGCTTGCGTATGCTTCCCGACCCAGAAAGCCCCTTCTCTATTCGTCCAAGTTTAGACTCAAATCTTATTCAGTGGGCATATCGCTTCATGCGAGCGTGCAACTCCACGCACGTTGAGAAATCTGCTCCCCTTCTCCGCGACCTAAACCTAATGAGCCGAGCCTGTTATGAGGAGTTTGACACCCAGTTTGGGGGCGAATTCGGATTTACAAAACGGGGGCTTCTGAACCTCTGCAAAACAGAAGAGAAGCTTGAACACGAAATCCACACTGCGGAGCATGGCAACCGCATCGGTGTGACGGCAGAGGTTCTCACTCCAAAAGAGATAGCGGAACGCGACCCTAACATCACTATGGATGTTATTGGCGGAGTCTTCTTCCCGCAAGACGCGCACCTGATACCGCAAAGGTTCGTTGCGCTTCTTACCGAATATTTGGTAAAGAGCGGAGTTCGCATCCTTTATGGAACGGAGGTGACGGGATGGAAGACAAGCCAGCGCGGGATTGAGGGTGTGCTAACCTCTGCGGGAACCTATACCGCAAATGAGTACGTCGTAGCGGGCGGAGCGTGGTCGCCGTCTATCGTGCGCTCGCTAAACATGAAGCTGCCCTTACAGGCAGGCAAGGGCTACAGCATGACTCTCGCAACCCCTCGCCAACACCCCTCCATTCCTGCAATTTTGACGGAGGCACGGGTCGCGGTTACGCCGATGGGGACTACGCTACGCTTCGCAGGGACGATGGAGGTGATGGGAACAGATCTCTCGATAAACCGCAACCGCGTAAACGGAATCATCAAATCTATCCCCAAATACTATCCAGAATTCCGCCCAGAAGACTTCACAGAAGAGCCTGTTTGGAGCGGCTTGCGTCCCTGTTCACCAGATGGTCTGCCCTACATCGGACGCACAAAGCGATACCCCAACCTCTCGTTAGCCACGGGGCACTCTATGTTGGGGCTGAGTATGGGTCCCATCACAGGCAAACTTATCGCGGAGGTGGTTTCCGACGAAACCACTTCGCTAAATATTACCGCCCTTAGCCCAGATAGATACGCTTAACATAATCAACAGGAGCCGATACCATGTCCATCCATTCAGAGATACGCGAGTTGGTCGAATCCACCCCGTTTATAGATACCCACTAACATCTCCTTGAAGAGAGTACGCGCCTGCGCGGGTATGCTGACAACAGAGGGCTCTTTCCTTGTGATGACTGGTCGTATCTCTTCATGCACTATCTTGGCAACGATCTCGCAAGTGCAGGGCTGTCGGACAGCGATTTACAACGCTTCCTCTCCCCCGAACTTGGAACCGATGAGAAGTATCGGCTTATTGCACCCTACTGGGAGCGCACAAAGCACACAGGCTACGCGCAAGCCGTCCGCTACACGCTCGATGGACTATATGGCGTGAAGGACTTTAACGAGAAGAGCGTGTACCCTCTTGCGGAGAGGTACAAGGAGGCAGTGAAGCCCGGCTTCTATAAGACCATCCTGCGCGACAAGTGTAATATCGAAAACTGTCAGGTGAACTCTCTCGAAGCGATGTTTATGGAGACAGAACAGCCCGACCTGCTCAAGCAAGACATCGGCTTCCCTCCGCTCTGTACCGACATCAACCTTTTGCTCTCCGACAAATATCTCAATAGGACGGCGAAGACTCTGGACGACTGGATCGAACTGATTGACCACATCTTTGCGACCTACGGGCATCGCGCCGTCTCCGCCAAAAATCAGTCAGCCTACTCGCGTCGCCTAGACTATGAGGCGGTTCCGCGTGAAATAGCGGAGCCGCGTTTTGCACGCCTTGCAAGCGGAGAGAGCCTCTCTTTTGAAGAGAAGAAGAGCGTGCAGGACTTCCTCTTCCGCTACTGTGTTCAAAAAGCAACAGAGGCAGGGCTTCCCGTCAAACTGCACACAGGCTACTATGCAGGGCACAACAATATGCCCCTTACCCGCCTACGTCAGAACGCAGGAGACCTCTGTCCTCTTCTCAAGGACTTCCCCGACACGACGTTCGTCCTTATGCACATCGGTTATCCCTACCAAGATGAGGCTATCGCCCTTGCAAAGCACTATCGCAACGTCACTATCGATATGTGCTGGGCATGGATTATCAGCCCGATGGCAAGTATTCGCTTTGTAAAAGAGTTCCTGCTCGCCGCCCCCGCGAACAAACTGTTCACCTTTGGGGGCGACTATCTCACCGTTGAAAACATCTACGGACACAGCAGAATCGCCCGATTAGGATTAACGCAGGCACTGACGGAACTGGTGGAAGAGGGATGGATTCCGCGTGAAGAGATACCCGTTTTAGTAGAGCGAATCATGCGCCAAAACGCCCTTGAAAAATTCCCAAAAAAGTAGACTCTTGTCGTCTTGAAGTTTCAACAAACCCGCCCTATAATGAGAGTGTAGGTAGCGAAGCCGAATAGGTAAAGTATTAAAAAAGGTTCGACTTAGCGTCTACAGGTTGAGCAAGTAACTCAGTATAGGAGGTGCCCGAATGGTTATGATTCGAGCAGTTAGTGGTGTTCGTTCTCGGAGCGAAATTGCCATGAAAGGACTGAGAGGATGACTCCACCTGACCACAGCATTCACTAGAGGTACACCTCTGAGACGCGACTGATGAGCGCGGTATTACTGGGTAGATGCGACCTGCTAGCGGTCACTCCCCTACCTCAATAAGTCCGCTGAATGCCCTGCGCCAAATACGCAGTTGTAACACAAAGCCTCAGAGCAAACCGAAAACATTGTCCACTTCAATCACGGCTTTTTGCGTGATTACTATACAGAAAAGCCCCGCGCAATTTGGCGGGGCTTTTTTCATGTATGACTACCCCACTGCCCTCTTTACAGCCTAGTGTGAAACCAACTATAATAGGGACATGGAGACCACTAAACCCACCTCGCCTTATGCCTCACTACTGCGCGGGCTACCCGCCGTGCATCGCCTTCTCGCCGCCCCCACGCTAAAGGAGGCTGCCATACTACTACCAGCCTCTCTTATCACGCAGACAGCTCAAGAGGTTCTGGATGAGGTACGAAGCTCCATCCTGAACACCCTTGAAAATCCCCCACCATACGTTCCCTCTGAAAGCGAACTGATTCAGCGTGTTTCGGAGAGGCTTCACAGGTTGCAACAGCCCTCCTTGCGTGGAGCCATCAACGCGACAGGCGTAGTACTTCATACAGGGCTTGGCAGAGCAAGGCTTTCGGAAGAGGCGTGCGCGGCGATTGCAGAGGTGGCAAAAGCGCACTCGTTAGTCGAAATAGATACAGCGAGTGGGCAGAGAGGCTCACGGCAAGACCATATACAGAGCTTATTACGCGAACTAACCGGCGCAGAGGAGACACTCGTACTGAACAACTGTGCGGGAGCCGTCTTTCTTGCGGTGAGCGCGTTGGCGGCGGGGCACGAAGTCGTAATTTCGCGAGGAGAGTTGGTGGAGATTGGGGGTGCTTTTCGTATACCAGATATTATCCGCGCGAGTGGCGCGACTCTGGTAGAGGTAGGTACGACGAACCGCACACGCCTCTCCGACTATGCCGATGCGCTGACAGAACGTACTGCGCTCATATTGCGTTGCCATCCCTCGAACTTCGCTATCGTCGGGTTCACGGAGGAGGTTCCCAGTCCTGAACTGGCGGCATTAGCGCATAAAAACAGCCTTCTGTTTATGGAAGACCAAGGGAATGGTACTCTGTTTCCAATGGAGACGTGGGGGCTATCGGGAATGAAAGGTTCGCTTGTAGAGAGCGTTTCTGCGGGGTGCGATGTCGTGATGGCAAGCGGAGACAAGCTACTCGGTGCAACGCAGGCGGGCATTCTCTTAGGCAAAAGCGAACCGATAGGCAAGATAGCGAAACACCCGCTTGCTCGTGCCCTACGCGTGGACAAACTGACGCTGGCAGGTTTAGAAGCTACCTTACGCCTCTACCGCAACCCCGAAACGGCGCGAACAGCAGTACCCACCCTTCGCTATTTGACACGGCAAGAGCCGGAAATTCGTAGACTAGCACAACTGTTAGCACGCGGTATACGCCGCACACTCAATGATAAGGCGCAATTTGAGGTCGAATTGGTGAAGGAGAGTTCGCAGGTCGGAGGAGGCTCTCTACCCAATGAGTCCCTACCGACGGTCTGCGTGCGTGTACAGTGTTTTACAGCCAACCCAACGGTCATGGAGCTTGCTAAAGCCTTGCGTCAATCCACACCCCCCATTTTTGCACGTATTCGGAACGATGCACTACTCTTCGACCCGCGCACACTGGAACCGGCAGAGATACCGCTCATAGTGTCCGCTTTTCAAAAGATAGGAACAGAGCTATAATGCGACCTCTCGCCTTTTCCATACCCGGACGTTTTTACCGCGGCAATCTACACTCTCACTCCACCATGAGCGACGGCTGGCTCACGCCGGAGGAGATTTGCAACCTCTACCGCTCTCTGGGCTACGATTTCCTCGCGCTTACCGACCATTTTATGGAGCGGTATAACTTCCCGATAACGGACACAACTCCGTTTCGTACCAACAACTTCACAACCCTGTTGGGCGCGGAGTTGCACACGGGATACACAGAACTGGGGAACCTTTGGCATATCCTCGCAGTAGGTTTGCCTTCTGACTTCGCCCCCTATCCGCAAGGCGAAACGGGCGGTGAAGTTGCAAAACGGGCACTAGAGGCAGGGGCTTATGTAGCGGCGGCACACCCTGCATGGTACGGCTTAACGGAGGGAGATGTGCTTTCATTAGGCGATATTCAGGCAATTGAGATCTATAATGGAACCTCCTCAGACGATAACGACAAGCCGAACAGCGTCTACCTGCTCGATCTTATGCTGATGCGCGGACACACCTACTGTGCTTGCGCCACCGACGATACGCACTGTAATCCGAACAGATCCGATGTTGGGCGCGGTTGGGTACAGGTCAAGAGCGAAAACCTCGAACCACAAACATTACTGAATGCGCTAAAGGCAGGGGCATACTACTCTAGCACAGGACCACAAATCCATGATATTGAGGTAATGGAGGGAGAGGTTCGCGTAGCGTGTTCGCCAGCGAGTCGGGTCTTCGTGACAGGGCACAGAGCGACGAAAGCCTATACGAGCGGCAACGGGCTACGGGAAGCAGTGATTGACCTTCAATCGCTTGGTGACAGCCCTTTCCTCCGCATCACCGTGCGAGATGAGGACGGCGGGCGAGCATGGTCTAACCCCATAAGGCGATAGTCGCTCAATCTGAGAATGGGCACGTTGCTGGGCAGAATAGATGGCTGAGAGCTGAATAGTTGCAAAAAAAGTTGCGAACAGGCGCAAATTTGTGTTATGATATTCCTCAATACGCCCCGCAAACAAAACGGCTTTTCTCATGAGTAATGAGAAAAGCCGATGGGCGAATAGGGACTCGAACCCCAGACATCTTCGGTGTAAACGAAGCGCTCTACCAACTGAGCTATTCGCCCACAAATCGGGTATGCTTACCGAAATTCATATGTAGTATACCAAACTTTCTCGCCAGCGTCAACGCCCTTTGAAAAGGTTAGGCGTTCCGCGAGAGAAAGTCATCACTTAGAAAGGAAAAAACGAGGCGATATGCGCTGAAAAGCACTCCCCAAAGAAGGGGATACCCTCGTCCATACAACCATGAAATCAATTAAACGAACGCTCTCTTACGGGAGTAGCCTTGTTGCTCTCTCTACTCTAGGAGTAGTCGCCGCCCCACAACAGGCGCAAGCGCAGGCTCCCACTGGTATTGAGAAGATATTGGGAGGCTTGCTAAGCACGGGAGGCTACTGGTTCACCTCTGCTTCTGCTAAAGCCGCACTGGGAAGCCCCAAGTTCTACAATCAGCAAGCGTACTATGGTCACTCGGCAGAGCTGGGCGGGTTCCGCGTCTCTGGCGGCGTTGAGTTTGTACAGACAAGCGACCATATCCTACCGTTCAGCGGCGGTAACTCTTTGGGTCTTTACGGCGTATCGGCTCGCTTTACCACTCCGCAACTCCAGAAGGGCTTCCGCCCTTACATCTCCGCGGGTGTCTACTATGGAACGGTGAACTCCAGCAAACTCGCGTTCAATGCGAACGGCTTTATTCCGAGTTTTGCCATCGGTGCAGAGTACAAGATTAACCGATTCTCCACCCTTGCACTAGACTACCGCATCAGCGGCGAAATTGGCGGAATAAATACGAACGGGATAAGCCTCGTACTACGTATCTTCTAAACCGTAGAAAACACAAGAACAGGGGACGCACGCAGTGATTTCACAACCGCCATCGGAAGGAACCGCCCTGCGCCGTCCCCTTTTCGCTTGTCTGCTTATTGGTATCGGATACATCGTCTTTCAGGCACAAAACCCGTTTGTCCAGATAGTGGGTTTATTAATAGCTACCCCTGGCTGCCTAACACTTATCCAGCTAGCCTGGGCGAAGTCTGTTCAGTGGCGCGAGCTTCGACGGCACATGACTGCCCTTGCCGAACAGGGCGCCAAGCAGGAGACGCGC
>JAPLCR010000593.1 GCA_026392135.1 Armatimonadota bacterium | reverse complement strand
GCTTCTCGCTCCTAGGTGTGAAGAAACATAGTGTCTGTAATGACAGTCGTCATCATACGGAAAACCTTCCCTTTGACCGTGATACGTTGATTATTCCCGATATACGAGTCGATGATCTCAATCAAGAGGCGCACTTCATATTGCAACCTATTTTTGATGCTATATGGAATGCGGGCGGCTATGCACGATGTGAAAATTACGATAATGCAGGAATATACAAGTGATAGCAAGCCTGTAGAGAGAAACGAGTAACCAATGGACGCTCCCGCCCGACAACTAGCCGACCCGCAAACCCTCGCCCGCATCTCGCGCCTCGAACTACGAGCGCGGGCTGTTGTTGAGGGCGTTATCTCCGGAATGCACAAAAGTCCGCACCGGGGCAGTAGCGTGGAGTTCGCCCAACACCGCGACTACGTGCCGGGCGACGAAATTCGCCACATAGACTGGAAGGTATACGCCCGAACCGACCGCTACCACATCAAACAGTTCGAGGAAGAGACTAATCTCAAAGCGATGCTCCTGCTCGATACCAGCACGAGCATGGACTATAAAGGCAAAAACTCCCCGCTCTCCAAACGCGAATACGCCGCCATTGTGTCGGCGGCAATAGCCAGCCTACTCCTCAAACAGCGCGACTCGACGGGGCTAGCCACCTTCGATGCGAACATCAACCAGTTTATTCCGCCCGCCAGCACCTCCACTCACATGAGGCTTCTACTCGAAACCTTAGAGCGCAAAGAGAGTAAGCCCAAAACCGACCTCGCCGCCACCTTCAACGACCTTGCAGAGAGGATAAAACGGCGCGGAATGGTCGTTGTGTTGAGCGATCTTTTCGCCGACCCTGCCGAGATACTGCGCGGACTACAGCACTTCCGCTACCGTAAACACGAGGTCATCATTTTTCACATACTGGATAGAGACGAGCTTACTTTTCCCTTCGACGACACCACGATATTCGAGGGTATGGAGGGTGAGCAACCCCTCACAGCAGACCCTAACGCTCTCCGCGCCGAGTACCTGCACGTCTTTCAAGAGTACTCCGACAAACTCAAGCGCGGTTGCCGTGAGTTAAGCATGGACTATCAACTACTTCCTACCGACGAGCCGATAGACCTTGCAATCGCGCAGTACCTAGCCCGCCGCTTGCATCACGGCTAGTAGCGTGCCTACATCATACGAACTCGGTTGGTTATCTTGTCGTTCCATCCCCCTTTTAAGAGGTGCACTCTCTCCCCTTCGCGAAAGGGGTTCAGGGGCAGTCAGATAGCGGAGGGCTAGGATGAGGTGAATGAGAGGAATAACAAGTCCTCCACAGGAGCTAATACCAGAGCGAGGGGTAGCAACTTAAAATAGTTGCCACCCCTCGCTCTATCCATCTTAGGTGCAAACGCCTCTTAACTCAAAACGCCCGGAATGACCGTGCCACCCGTATCTGTTAGGCGTTGTAGACGACCATTGTGTAAAAACGTAAGCAGGTGATTGTCTATCCCCATCGCCTGCAAAAGAGTCGCGTGCATATCGCGCATAGGGTGTCTTGCGGAGGCAATCTGCTCGCCAAGTTCGTCCGTCTCTCCCACACGAACCCCACCCCGAACCCCGCCGCCTGCCATCCAAATCGTATGCGCGGCGGAGTGGTGATCGCGCCCTGAGCCTTGCGCGGAAGGAGTGCGCCCAAACTCCCCTGCCCACACAATAAGCGTACTCTCTAGCATCCCTGACTGTTTGAGGTCTTTGATAAGCGCGGCTATCGGCTTATCAATCTCAGTTCCCCTTCTACGATGCTCCTGCCCTATGTTGTTATGAGAGTCCCAACCGTTATGGAAAATCTGAACAAAACGTACCCCGTTCTGCACTAAACGTCGCGCCAGAAGGCACTTCCGCCCGAACGACTGCGTTTCAGGACGGTCTAAACCGTAGAGGCTCTTCATCTGTTTAGACTCCGCCTCCACATTTACCACTTGCGGGGCTTGCATCTGCATACGATAGGCAAGTTCATACGCCGCAATACGGGCTTCTAGGTCGCCGTCGCCGGGATGCGCCTCCAGATGCTCTATATTTACCTCTGCTAACATATCCAGCATGGCTCTCTGTTGGCTGGCTTTCGGCTTCCAAACAGGCTGTAGGTTACGAATGGGTGAACCCTGCGTGTGAAACTCGGTGCCTTGAAATGCGGCAGGCAAGTAGCCATTATTCCAGTTAAGTGTGCCGCCGGAGGGATTGCCGTCGTGCAGAACAACAAATGCAGGTAGGTTTTGGTTTACAGTGCCTAGCCCATAAGTCACCCACGCCCCCATCGAAGCGACCCCCGGAAGAATCTTGCCTGTATTTACCTCCAGTGTAGCGCGGCTATGCTCTCCGCTCTGGCTATACACAGAGTGGACAAGGCAGAGTTCGTCTGAACAGGAGGAGATCTCAGGAAATATCTCTGCAATGGGAAGCCCAGAACCCCCGCGCCTCAAAAATTTGAACGGACTCGCCATCACTGCCCGCCCGCCGCGAGTCGCTTTGCCGTTGTAGGTCGTAAGCATGGGTTTATAGTCGAAGGTGTCTACATGGCTAGGACCTCCGCCCATAAAAAGGAAGATAACCGATTTTGCCTTTGCGGGAAACATAGGCTCTTTTGGAGAGAGGGCACTGGGCAGCTCCTTACGCTTACGAAAACTCTGCGTGCTTTGCGCCGAAGCCTCTTGTGCTAGCAGGTAGGAGAGCGCGACAGAGCCAAAACCTCCCCCGAATTCGGTAAGCAGTTGGCGACGCGAAAGGGTAGAAGCGGGCAGGCAGTGTTCAGAGAGTCGTTCTTGTTGAGACATAGGCGTAAAGCGTCCTTTGCATAGGTCAATCTCAGAGCGGTATATTCTATTATAGCAGTTCGTCATAGTATTGACCCCTTAACCGAATACACATCTTCCGTTCATTCGGGAAAGAGTATCACTTGCCTGATGAGGTTAACAACAAACGGAACCGTTATAAAAGCCCCTGCGCCTCCTGAGTTGGAGGCGCAGGGGCTAAGTGTTGTGAAGCAGAGTTTACTTCACCGTGAGAGTGGTGCCTCCCCCGGTGTAACCCAAGTAGTAACCGTCGCCATCGAAAATGACAGCCTTAGGATGGCTACCGAGACTGGCGGTAGAAGGAATAACGTAACTCAGGCTCGCTATACCGTTTGCATCCGTTTTTGCTGTCCCGACATCCGAACCGTCTAACTGGAAACGAACCGTCCTGCCTGAGAGGAGGAGGCTGTCGCTTACACGGGTCAAGGTCGCAGTCAACACGACGGTAGTGCCGCGAACACCCTCAGAATTCTTCGTAGCCAACTTTGACTTCGCCTTGCTTATCGTCAACACGCCGGCTCCAGAAGAAGAGACGTAGTCGTCATCCCCCGCGAACGTCGTCGTCAGAGCAACGACACCCGCAGGAAGCCGCTCGTCGAGAAGGAAAGAGACCGACGCTTTTCCCGTTGCATCCGTCACAGCAGTACCCAACTGAAGGCTGCCCAACTTGAACTTCACCGTCTTGCCAGCCAGCTTCATGTTGTCTGTAGTCCGAACAAGGGATGCGTTGAACGTCACCGTCTCCCCAATCGTGCTGGAGGTCGTGTTCGCTCCCAGTTTCGTCTTGCCCTTAATAATTGTGAGCGTACTTGCCGCCGTAGTGGGTTCGTAGTCTCCATCCCCCGCAAACTCCGCCGTCAGAGGGTGCGCTCCCACGCTCAGCCCCGCCACTTTGTACGCCAGTTTCGCGTTCCCAGACGCATCTGTCTCCGCCGTACCCACAACCACGCTGTCTATCTTAAAGGTCATCGTGCGTCCCGCGAGAGCGAGTTTGTCGGTCTTGCGCTTCAGGGAGGCAGTCAGGTTCCGCGT
>JAPLCR010000187.1 GCA_026392135.1 Armatimonadota bacterium | reverse complement strand
TCGTTGGCGAGGTCAAGTTCTACACGCTCCACACGCCAGGGAGCCTCAAGACCTAGAATTTGGCGGTATAGTTCCGTATCTTGCATCATCCCAAAGTATGGCATATTTCATGGGGAACCCACTAACTTCCCCATAGACCCTGTTTTATTATGCCGCAAGGGAGACGCAAAACTAGCGAGGAGCGGATTACAGTGAAGATAACCGACGTGAAGGTAATTGTTACCTGTCCGGGTCGAAACTTTGTCTTTGTGAAGGTGATGACGGATGAGCCGGGTTTATACGGCGTAGGTGAGGGCACGCTTAATGGAAGTGAACCCATTGTCGCAGAAGCGATTCGCCACATCTCTCCTCTAATTATTGGAAGAGACCCCCATCAGATAGAGGATATCTGGCACCTACTTTATCGTCAGGGCTACTGGCGTGGGGGACCCATTTTTATGGCTGCTATTGCCGCGATTGACATTGCACTATGGGATATTAAGGGCAAAGTCGCGAATCTCCCTGTATACCAACTACTGGGAGGTAAAGCCCGTGACAAGGTGATGTGCTACACCCACGCCAGCGGGCGCGATGAAATTGAGTGTGAAGACTCAGCACGTCGTATTGTAGAGCGCGGCTTCAAGGCAGTCCGCTGTCAGGTGGGTAACTACGGCGGACAAGGTATTATTGGAACGATCCCCCCACTCACACCCGGAACACCTACGACTGCCATCTACGAACCCACTCCCTATATCAATAGTGTCACAAAGCTTTTTGAGCACATTCGCAACACACTGGGGAGCGACATCGAACTACTCCACGACGCTCATGAACAACTCGACCCAATCGCCGCAGCACGTATCGCAAAATCTCTTGAACCGTACCGGCTCTTTTTCCTCGAAGACCCCCTCATGCCAGAACACCGCGAGAGTTGGAGTCTCCTGCGGCAAGCCTCAGTCACGCCGTTAGCAATTGGCGAGATTTTTACGTCTCGTTGGGACTGCCTCCCTCTCTTTATGAATAAGTGGATTGACTATATCCGCATCAAACCAATTCACGGAGGTGGTATTACCGAGGTCAAGAAGATACTCACATTGGCAGAACCATTTAATGTGAGAAGCGCCATGCACGGCGCGGCAGATATCGGAATCATCGGACAAGCCGCGTCCGTTGCCGTCCAAAGTGTGATACCCAACTTTGGAATTCAGGAGTACACGCGTCATCCCGAACCCGCCTATGAGGTAACGGTCGGTGCCTGTGAACTACACAACGGACATCTCTACCCTAATGAGTGCCCCGGACTAGGAGTTGATATTGATGAGGAAAAGGCGGCGAAGTACCCTTACCAACGGGCATATATGCCACTGTTAAGACGGGCGGACGGAACGGTTCATGTCTACTAAACTCGTCTACACTTCGGGTTTTCGCCTTAATCGCCTTGTAAGACAACATGAGTTCTGACTACATTGAATCTCAAAAACGCGGAGGCAGTACGGAGTATTATCACACCAAGAGAAGGAACCTGACCAACTTGGTATACTAAATCCCTCTCCCAAATCGGGAGAGGGGTTTGTATAGGGCAGGATAAGGTTTCTTGAGGCAATCCAGCCTTCCCGCCTATATCCAACCTTTCCCCACAATCGGGAGAAAAGGTGTAGGCACTCTTCAGAATGGAAAGCGGCTTATCGGGCGCAGACTACACATCGACGCACCTCTTAACTATCCAGTAGTGCCTTCTCGTCACACACACGTTTGGCGAGCGTCTCTGCCGCACCCTCTACCGCGATACTCTCCTTCTCCCCCTTCACACGCCGCAATGCAAGTTCCAACGTCCCGCCGGCAAGCCCCTTCCCTATCACAACCTGAATAGGCACGCCTATCAAATCGAAGTCTTTGAACTTGACTCCGATTCGCTCGTCGCGGTCATCGAGCAGAACGTCCACACCCAGCGCTTTTAGGCTCCTGTAGAGCGTATCAGCGTATTCGCGTTGCGACTCGTCCTTCGCGTTCGCCACGATGATACCAACCTCGAACGGGGCTATCGTAATGGGCCAGCGAATCCCGTTTTCATCGTGATGCGCTTCGATAGCACTCGCCATAGTGCGGCTCACGCCGAGACCGTAGCACCCCATTATAATGGGATGCTTTGCGCCCTGCTCATCCTGAAAGAGTGCCGACATATCCTTGCTGTACTTCGTTCCCAGTTTGAAGATATGCCCCACCTCAATACCCCGCGCATCTTGCAGAACGCCCGAACCACAACGAATGCAGGCATCCCCCGCCACCGCCGTCCGAATGTCTCCCCACGCCGTTACCGCGAAGTCTGCGATGGGTTGAACGTCTATTCTGTGCGCGTCCGCCTCGTTCGCTCCCACCACATAAGCGGAACCCCTCAACTCGTTGTCTACGTAGATGGGGATGTTTAGCCCGACGGGACCCGCGAAGCCTACGGGAGCGCTGGTGACTTTTTTAACCGTTTCGGCATCTGCCAGTTCAACCTCTTTCGCGCCGATGACGCGGACAAACTTGGGCAGGTTGAGTTCCCTATCACCGCGTATCAGCCCAGCGATAGGCTTGCCGTCCGCTACGCAGATAATAGTCTTGATAATGACTTCCGCGGAGACTTTCAGGAACGCCGCCACCTCGTCTACGGTATGCGCTCCGGGAGTCGAAACGACACTACTCTCCGCCTTTCCGCCTATCGCCACAACCTCAGCAGAGGCGATAATCTCGGCGCGTTCGGCGTTCGCGGCGTAGTCGCAGTTGCCGCAACGCAGAACGGTGTCTTCCCCGCTCTCGGTAAGCACCATAAACTCGTGGTTCTCGCTACCACCTATCGCGCCGGGGTCAGCCTCCACCGCTAGGTACTCTAGCCCGCACCGCTTGAAGATACGCCCATAAGCGCGATAGTTTTCACGGTAGATGGTCTCCAACGCCTCCTCGTTACTATCAAAGGAGTAGCCGTCGTACATCGTGAACTCTCGCCCGCGAATCAGCCCGCCGCGAGGACGGGGTTCGTCGCGCTCCTTCGTCTGTATCTGATAGAGGTAGAGGGGCAACTGCTTCCATGAACTTATCGTATTGCGAACAATGTCGGTGACGACCTCTTCGTGCGTGAAACCCAAGAAGAACTCGCGCTGATTCTTGTCTTTCAGCGCGAACAGCACGGGAACCTTGGAGCGCCCCGTCTCGTCTAGCAACTCCTTGGGAACCAGCACGGGCATATGCACCTCTTGCCCGCCAAAGGCATTCGCCTCTTCGCGGACAATTTGGCTTATCTTCTCATGCACCTTCCAGCCGAGAGGCAGGTAAGAGTAGATACCCGCCGCAACGTTTCGGACGAAGCCGCCGCGGATGAGTAGCTGATGACTGATTAACTCTGCGTCTCTGGGAACCTCGCGCAGAGTGGGAAAAAACAACTGTGACGCTCGCATACAATCTCCTTAATATTTTACAACCTAACCCCTTCCCCGTTTCGGGAAGGGGTAACATAACCTTGCCCCGCCTCTCCTTCGTAAAGGAGAGGAGTCTTCCTGCCGCCAGTGCAAAAGCGGGGCGGTTCAATGGTATATTTTTGAACCTAAAGGCGATTTCTGTTATCTATCACCCCAGCCATCTGCCCGCCTCTGAACCCGCTTCGGGAAGGTAACTAGCGAAGTCCTCGGAAAACAACGCGGAACCCCCTATCGTAGTCCCCGGCACCTGGAGCGTTCCTGGTCCGTCCGGCGCAACGGAAGTTGTCTGGAGTAAGGTAGTTCCAGGAACCGCCGCGCAGGACACGCTCCGCACTATTACTATCAGGCAGATTTAAGGGTTCCAGTAACTGTGTTCCCTTCCAATAGCTTGCGTCGTACGCGTCCAAGCACCACTCCCAAGCGTTGCCAGCCATATCGTGCAACCCATAACCGTTCGCAGGGTAACTCCCTATCGCCATCGTTCCCCCTATACCATTTGTTGCGTTCGCGCACTTGAGTGCGTCCCACGTATCTCCCCAAGGATACTCCTTGCCCTCCAACCCGCCACGAGATGCCACCTCCCACTCCGCTTCCGTGGGTAAATCGCCACCAGCCCACTTCGCATAAGTCCGCGCCTCCGCCCATGTCACCTTCACAATAGGATGGTCTTTCTTGCTCCAATCTCTGTTGAAGTTGGGCGCAGTAGGCAAACTCTCGCCCTTCGCCTTGCAATACGCCTCATACTGACCTACCGTCACTAAGTTCTTCGAGATGTGAAAACCAAAAAGAGCCACGTCGTGAGGAGGATTATCGCTCTCGCCAGTCTTCCCCAACTTGTACAAGCCGCCCGATATGTAACACATCTTTGCCTCGTCTTCAGGGTTCAAAGGATACTTCCCGGCTGAGGGCGGCATTGTGGGTTGCACCGCTCTGCTTCCATCCGGCAATGGCTCCCCTTGAACAGTGGCGCGAAGAAGCATTTGCGGGTCGGTGGTAGGGATATTGTACGCGGGACGAAGAAGTTCATTAGCGTTTTCAGGGGCGCGACTACCGCGTAACAGAGTCCCGCCCTCTTCCCACACTTTTTGCGCTCCCTCCTGAAGTGCTTCCGAAACCCCCGCCTTCTTAGACAACTCCTCGCAGTACTTCTCAACGCTTACTACGCCCAACCATCTCTTTCGGTAGCCGTCAGGTAACGCTTGCAGTAGCGCGTACTTCACTCCAGTAGACAGCCAATAGTCCGCTATTATCTTTTCAGGGGAACCCAAAATACTCGCTACCACAGAATACGCGCCTTCGCACTCTTGCATCAACGCCTGTATCACGGGATACTTTGCACTATCGCCCCCTATGTTCACTAGTGCCTTTATCGCGCTACGACGCGCCAATCTATTCGGGGAGCCGAGCACTTCCAGCAGAAACGGGACTGCGGACTTGCCCATCTTCGCGAAAGCCTCCGCCGCCTGATGCCGTGCCTCTATATCGGGATGCCCTAGGCGTTGTATGTAGTCGTCGATAACGGCGTTCATAATTTTTAACTAACCCCTTAGCCCGAAGCGGAAAGGGAGCGCACATAACCTCATCCAGCCTCTCCTTTGCAAAGGAGAGGAGACTTCCTGCGGCTAGTGCGATAACGAGACTAACCTACCGCCCTCACTCCACCAGATTCCCTCGCCTTTGCGAAGGAGAGGGCTAGGGTCAGGTTATGTCTCTACTGAATTTTACCACGCCCCGCGATTTTCCACACGGCTTCCACCTGTTCGCCCCGCACAGCGACCAGATTATCGTGCATATTCAGGCAAGTGCAAGCGTGATTGGGAATAATTTGCACTTTGTCGCCGACTTTCAGCGACGTTTGCCCACCTATCTGAACGTAGCCATGCTCTTCGTTAAAACTCACCATAGTCAGTTCAGGATGCCCGACCACTTCGCCAATAGTCTTATCTGCGAAAGGGCTATCTCCCGCCAGAGATTTCGACCCTGCGTCGAGTATCAGTCTGCCGTCGCTACGAATACTCGTCACCGTGCTGAGAACGGTTAATGCAGTACTCTCAGGGGAAGCGCCGTACCTCACCTGCATACGGTCGTTGAAGACGTAGGTTCCCGGTCTCAATTCGGTGGGCAGAGGCTCCAGCGCAAGATAGGGCGCTCCCGGCGTAGAACCCATGCTCATCTCTTGCACTGCTATGCCGTTCTCAATCAATAGGTCGCAGGTCTCTTTAAGCCGCGCTTGCGCCGCCCGCGCCCCTATCAGTTTACTCTCCGCGCCGTAGACCTGCCCCTCGTGCGTGAACACGCCGATAAACTCCACTCCCTTACGGCTTGTGATGTACTGCGCTAACTCTAACGCCTCCTGCGGCGAACGAACGCCAGCGCGTCCCAACCCAGTATCTACCTCAATCAGCAGTGAGACGGTTACGCCCGACTTTTCCGCCGCATCCGCAATAGGCGCAGTAGCCTCAATGCTATCCGTAGCAGCGCGAATTTTAATGCGCCTTACAAGATTGATGAGGCGTTCTACTTTTATCGCGCCCACAATCTGATTCGCAATAAATATATCGTCGAACCCCGCGCCCGCGTAGACCTCCGCCTCTCCCAACTTTGCAACGGTCAAGCCCGTCGCGCCGTTTGCGAGTTGCATCTTTGCAATCTCGATAGTTTTGTGCGTCTTGGTGTGCGGGCGTAGTTTTTTACCGTTACCGGTCACAATTCGCGCCATCTCTTGCACATTGCGCTCAAGAGTGTTGAGGTCTACAATAAGCGAAGGGGTATCTAAATCGAAAAAGTTCATGTGTTTCTCCTAAAGACAGGTTCCAAAAAGGTTAAGTTGCACGCGCTAGAGCGTATAATAGTCAAAGGGAAATCACGATGTTTATACGCACACTTCTACTGAATCTAGCCGCCAACAAAAAGGCAGAGCGATTTGTTCGCAGTAACCGCCTCTCATCGCGCATGATAGGGCGTTTTGTGGCGGGCGAGACTATTGAGCAGGCAATTGCGCCCGTACAAGCCCTTAACTCTCTCGGTGCAACTGCCTCTCTCGACCTGCTTGGCGAGAGCGTGACGAGTGTACAGGACGTGGAGGCGACCGTTCAGACCTACTTGACCCTTATCGGCATTCTGCGCAAAAACCGGCTTAACACCACCCTATCGGTGAAGCCGACCGCGCTGGGGCTTGACATAAGCGACGCGTTGTGCGAACAGAGCATAAAGCAACTTCTCAATGCCGCCCGTCCCGACCTATTCGTACAGATTGACATGGAAGGTTCGCCGTACACTCAGCGCACCCTAGACATCTTCTACAGCCTCCGAGCAGAGTACGAGAATGTCGGAGCGGTCATACAAGCATACCTCTACCGCAGTGAAGCCGACATTGAGGAGATGATAAAAGTTGGCGGGCGGGTGCGTCTATGCAAAGGTGCCTATAGAGAGTCTGCCGACATCGCCTATCCCCATAAATCGGACGTAGATGCGAACTATATCCGACTGATGACACGCCTACTTGACAGCGGGATATTTCCCGGTATTGCAACGCACGATGTGAAGATACTTGAAGCCACGAAAGCCCACCTCAGCGAAAACAGCCTGTCGAAAGAGCGATTTGAGTTTCAGATGTTGTATGGGGTACGCCGCGACCTGCAAAAACAGCTCCTCGATGAAGGATACAATCTTATGGTCTACACGCCCTTTGGAACACACTGGTATCCCTATTTTATGCGTCGACTGGCAGAGCGTCCTGCCAACCTCATTTTCGTACTCAAGAGCCTCCTACACCATTGAGCCACATCCAGAGTTCGTTGGGTGTGCGTGGTATCACATCTGGTTCAGCGTAAAGCAGGCTCTCGTAGTCTGCACTCTCTGCCCACGCCGCCGAAACTGCGATGACTCCCGCCTCTCTCGACGAGATGACATCGTGCGCGACATCTCCCACGTAGGCAACCTCGTTCCCATGAAAGCCCCACTCTTCCGTTATCTGCCTTATTTGACGCG
>JAPLCR010000049.1:857-1797 GCA_026392135.1 Armatimonadota bacterium | reverse complement strand
TTGAAAACCAGAAGCCCTCACCCCCGTCCCCTCTCCCAATTCTGGGCGAGGAGTGACTAGGGCGGAAGACGACTCCGTTGGGCGATAGTCTCCCTTTCCCTAGAGGTTTTGGAAGATTTTAACTAGAGAGAGTCCCTTACTTTTCTTCATTGGGAATATCCGCTCCTGCAACCGAAGATACGTTGGAAGAGCAACGCGCTCTGGCTATGGCGTTACGAGATGCTTGGAAGAGCGGAAGGCGGGAAGAGTGTTCCCGCCTACTACAAAAAGCTCCTAACGCACACGCCCCTGAACTCGTGGAGGTTCTGGTCGATATGGTTCGAGATGCGCCAGACAGCCTAGCGTCTCCTGCACGCCTCAATAAACCTCAGGAAATCGCCCTACTCCTTCTAGCCGAACGGAGAGAGCCGCGCATACTCTCTATACTCATTCACCAGCTATTCGTCAAAAAGCCTTATCTTCACGCGCATATCCTTCCACTGATTCGCAACTACGGCTACCTCGCTTCCGCCTACCTGATTGGCATCTTCTCTCACTCACATGATGCGAGACACCTGAACGCTCTACTTTCGATAATCGAAATGTTAGGAGAGATAAAAGACCCTATCGCCAACACAACCCTGTTAGGGCTCCTGAGTTCCAACCCAATCCAGTACGATAATCTGGCGATATATGGTATTTTGGGCATTTTTGTAAGCGCGGTGGTAACTTTTCAGCTATCCTCTCTACCCCTGTTGGGCATAATTATCGGACTGGGAGCCGTCGGGGCATCCATCGCAGTTTCAACACACAAATCGAAGATAATGGAAGCGGCACTGTCGGCGCTGGAGGAGATCGCCGACCCTACGGCACTACATCCGCTCATATCATACGCACACGGCTTTATTAGCTCCTCCAACTCAGTTGCCGTTAGCCCGGGCGTAGCGACCGCCATTAAAGC
>JAPLCR010000049.1:0-817 GCA_026392135.1 Armatimonadota bacterium | reverse complement strand
CCATTAAAGCGACGCTCATGAACATAACCCCCTCGCACCGAGGGTGGCTGGACTCTGAGCAACTGCGCCAACTTCAAAGCCTGATGGAAAATTCGGAAGACACATCCTTTCTTGTAGCGTGCGTCTTAGCGCTTGAGCATCTGGGCGACAGGGGGGCGTATCGCTTTTTGGAACGCGGTGTGCATCGCTCCTGGATGTTCCTTCGCTTGGCTCCTGAAGTGGAGGAGGCGATTCAGGCGGTTTTGCCGAGCATGGAGGCGCGACTGCTGAAAGAGGAAGACGCGTTCACACTCTTGCGCCCCAGTAGCGCCGTGGAAGATGGCAGAATGCTTCTCCGTCCCGCTTCCGACCGTGGCTCGGAGGAGCCTGAAGAGCAGTTGTTGCGCCCTGCCCAAAGCACTCCCAATAATGATAGCCATAGAGGTTTTTAGATTCTCGCTGAATCTTTTTGGAACAACTCTCACCCTTTTTGCGCCTTACTAGAAGGAGCGCATATTAGCCTGCTCCGCAGGGTCAAAATTAGTACCCATGGTCATATCGACCTCGTTCACCCTTGGGCTGTGGATTCTTTCACACCTCTGGAAAAATATCGTTTCGCAGGTAGATTCTTGTGTTACAATTCAATTAGAAGTACGATTCGACTATGAAATAGTTCACCCTATTGGTGATAAAAGGATGGGTCTATGGGGAAGTTAGTGGGTTCCCCATGAAATATGCCATACTTTGGGATGATGCAAGATACGGAACTATACCGCCAAATTCTAGGTCTTGAGGCTCCCTGGCGTGTGGAGCGTGTAGAACTTGACCTCGCCAACGA